>CAZSUE010000507.1:0-4292 GCA_964609045.1 uncultured archaeon
GGCGATGGGTCCTATGGTGGTAGGTTGATACCTGTTCAGCTACGATCGTCGCTAATAGGCCTGTCTATGACGCTCCTCAGCGATCTAAATGCACTGGGTGAACGGTGGATCGGTCTCGATCGAAGAGATAGAAAAAAAAGAGAAAAGAGAGGATCGAAAATTCAATCCCCTAGGGAATTGAGAAAATTTTATCGATGTCTGGCTAGGTCGTGCAACGGTTCCCTGTGGGTCCGCATTTTCTTCACGCTATCATTGGTCTGGAGTCTCACCCATACTCATATCTACTCATATCTACTCATCTCCCTCCTCAAAAAGCGGCAACGGATACGATCGGGGGGAGAGATATTTTTACGTACGGGGACGCTCACATACAAAGAGAGATGCAAACCCAGAATGCGAGCCCCTCGACCGATGCACTGGTGATTACGATCTGCGCATGTTCCTCTTGCCACGTTTTGGCATCGACCGCAGCAGTCCGCGGAAGCCACACCCCGAGCAGGTCATTCGATACGGATACGAGGACAAATCGGCGGGAACCTTCACCGGCCCGCGACATTTGGGGCAGTTCATCGTTCGATGCGATGGGGCCTTCTTTTTCGAACGCTCATTACGGGCTCTTTCTGGCGCGCTCCGTTCCGATGGTCCCGAAACCACCTCTTCCGGTGCGACCGCAGCACTTGGCTCGTCGTCGAACTCCCAGAGGTCCTCATCATCATCCACCTCATCTCCTTTAACCTCCGCCCCTTTATCCCCATCCTTATCCCCAACCTTATCCTCATCCACATCCACATCCACATCCAGCTCGATCGCCGGATCCTCCGCAAAAAGAGTTTGCGGCCTCGATCCAGATGCAGCCGCACGCGCCGGTGAACGCGCTGCTGGAGCGGAACCGGTATCCTGCTGCGATGCGATATCGATACAACGATCGCATAAACCGGTCCCATGACACCAATAACATTGCCCGGCGCCTTTACACCAGGTGCATTCACCCGTACCGTTGCACGACATACATTTCTCACCGTGAACAGCGCCCGTTCCGTCACAGCGGTCGCACTTACCCGAGCCTTTGCACCAATAACAGACCGCCTTGCCCTTGCATGAGGAGCATATCCCACTACCGTGACAGGCGGGACAGTCCGGATCGCCCTTTGGTTTCTTGGAACGCGTCGACGGTTTCGGCTGCGGCGGCTTCTTGCCTGCCCGTTTCAGCTTTAATTGCGATTTCTTGAAATAGAATTTCGCCTGCCGGTTCTCGCTATCCTTCGCCAAAATACGACGATAGAGCGCAATGGCATCATGGTATTGTTTTTTACTGTAGAGTCGTCGCGCATGCTTCAGCGCTTTGGGCACATCGAGCGGCCGCTCTTCCTCTTGTTCCTCCGTGGGTTGCGCTGCGGCGGCACCGCCCGTAACCGGCGCCTGCTCGGAGGCGGCCACAGTACCGGTGGCGGCCCCACCGTGCTCCTCGTCGAACACGACCTCCACATCGCCCGTTTCGGCACCGGGCGACGCAGCGCCATTGGCGCTTGCGCCTGCCTCTCGTGCCTCATCCGCCTCGTTACCGATCCGCAACGCAAGAAGCTCTTGCTTGATCGCCGGGATAGCGTCCGGATCATGGAGCTTCTCCTGGATCGCCCGGGCTTTGGAGGGAAAATGAGTCGTATCCAGCGCATCGAGCTCTTCTTCCAGCTCTTCCAATGCGCCCAACTTCCGCTTGAACTCCTCTAACTTCTTGAAGATGGTGTCGATATCCTCGGCCATCGCATCCTCCAGCGCACCTACATTATAGCCCTCCCCCTTCCAGGTGGAGATCATGGTCTGGAGTCGCCCACGGATCGTCGCTTCTCGTTCCATGTTCGATGCGATCTCCTCGACCCGTTCTTCCAGTCGAGGGAGAGAGTCGAGATCGTGGAGCTGTTTCCTGATCGATTCGATCGTTTCCACATTCCAGTCTTTCGTCAGCCCTACCAAACGCGTCCCCAGTTCCATGGCCCGGGCGATCTTCGCCTCCGTCGAGGACATCTCCTCTTCGAGCTTCTTCAGGTCGTAGGCCGTGATCTCCTCGATCTTCGTATACGGCATCTCCTCGGAGCAAAGTGCGTGGTATTTATCGAGAAAATGGTCGTAGAATTCTCGCGATGCGCCCAATTGGAATCCGTTCTCGAGCCATTCATCGTACTGCTGACGGATCCCCGCCACCGTCTCGGTGAGACGCTTTTTTGCAGCGCGTTCCTTTTGCGCTTCTTGTTCTTTCGCATGAGCGCGCTTGGCGGCATCTATCTCCTCTTCGAACGCAAAAAGCGCATCCTCGGCCTCCACGACCGCAGCTGGATCGGTCAATTGAGCCGCCACCGTATCGATATCCACATCCATCTCGAGCGTTGCCAGTACCGGTTCCGATCGGAGTGCTTCCAACCGCTGCTGAAGCTCGCGTAGACGCTCCACAGAACGCTCCCAATTCTTGAGTTCGCGCTTCGCGGACGCGTAGGAGGACGAATCGATGGCAGCTAATATGGGCGCGACTTCGAAACCCTCCTCCGCCCAGTCCAAAACAAGATCGCGGAGCGACGATTTCTTTTTCTCATCTTCGATCGCCGCCTTCAACCGCTCGATGGCCGCGCGGGCGCCATCGAGGTCCATGGGATCGAACAGTGCGTCGTCGACCGTCTCGGCTTCGTCTTCGACCCCCGTCGTATCCAGAGCATCGAAGACCGCATGGAGCGTTTGGAGCGCGTCGAGGTTGTTCCGGTACTCGGAAAATTTCGACGAAACCGCATCGAGATCATGAGCGTCTTCGAGCACCGACGCTAACGCGCTCGTAGAATACCCGTCCTCAGACCATTGCTCCATGATCTCCCGATATTCCGTGCGCTTCTCATCGTCGAGTGGTGCGGAGCCGAAAGCGGCGGCGGGTGGCGGCTTGGCCTTCGATCTCTTCGCCAATGACGCGAGGTCGAGGGTCGAAGCCATCGCTTTCTGCTTTTCCAGCCATTTTTTCTTGATGTCATCCGGAGAATCGGCTACCATGGTTTCTCCCCAAGCGAATGGACAATTTTGCACAACACAGTGCTGCGCATCCTCGTACATCTCCTCTAACTAGAATCATGAAGGAATGTACATTTATATATTTTTACGGATGGCTTGGCTTGGTTTGGTTTGGCTTGGTTTGGCTTGACGGATCGATATGGATGGAAAAGGAACGGAGCCTACCCTCACTTCAAAAGAGGCGCGTGGGGGTAGAGACCGGTATGTGCCGTGGCAGCCGCTCGCCGAGGGCATACGTATTCGCCATATCCATAAGAGCACCTAACGTTCCAAGCTCAAAAGTGGTCGGGGTGAGACCGGCGAGGCGGAAATGGCACCGGCACCGCGATCTTCCATCTTTTAGAAGAACCAAGCGAGAGAGCGCCATGGCCGCCCCATATGATCCACCTTCCTCGACACTGCCATGGCGACTGCTGCCAATCGGCGCGTTTGTATGTTCGCGGTCGGACGGGGCGGCGGGATGCTGCCGATCAGCGGCGGGATGATCGTTGCGAGTTGTTGGTAACGAGCCCTCGTTACAAGGCTCGTACGGGTTGAACGCAGGATCGCCATAATGGACATATTCCCACACGATGAGCGGGTTCATGGGCGATTGACCCTGCGTCGCCAGCGTATTCTTGGCACGACGGAACGCCTCGCCCGAACTCACATCGTTACGGATCAATTCTTCGAAATAATAGAGACAGAGCGCCGGCGCCGCATCCGAATCGCGAATAATGCCGTTGCCGCCCCACTCTCCATAGGTCGTACGGGTCGAACCGAGATAGGTCGCGATCCCGTGCTCGAACAATGCATAGGTCATAGCGGTCTCTTTGGGCACACCGTCGATCCTCCCCAGTGAACAACTCACCCCAAAGCAGACGCCTGGATGCATATCGATGAGATCGCTCGAGGAAAAGGTCGTCGTACTCGTCGGCGAGCCGTGGTCCGCGTTGATGGCGATATAGTTGCTCCGCGCAAAATCGTGGACGATCTGGTAGGTGTTCGGTGGTATCTCGTGCGCCGCCGCCGTGTCATCCTTCGTATGGAACCCGCCTTCGGTGAGGAAGAGTTCACGTGTGGCCACCTCGGCATCGCGTGCGAACTCGGCCAGCTGTCCCATATAGACCATGGCGTTGTTATTCCAATTCGGCCCGAGCGTGGGGATCGGTGCGATGGGCGCCGAACTCGTGGCGAGGTAATCCCCGTAATGGATGATACGATCCAGCTGCGCGCTCAACCCAGCGAGGTTCATAGCCAGAAGACGC
>CAZSUE010000508.1:0-4287 GCA_964609045.1 uncultured archaeon
GAGGCGGCGCCGGCGTCGTATTACCAGTGGCGGGTTCGGCGGCGAAGAAGTAGCTCACCACGACCGTGGCACCCGTTTCGAAGTCGGCGCGTGAGCGCCCGGCACCCGCCTCGCTCGCCGTTGCGACCACGAGTTCGATACGCTTTCCGTCCGACCAGAAGAGATGGTTCTGTTCCTCGCGCAATATCTGCATTTCGAGCGTCCGCGTCTCAGCGTCGTACGCCATAGCTTCGTGGTTCGAACTCCAAATCCAGTCGTCGCCGGTGACGATATGCTCGCAATAATGATCGTTCCCGTCCCACCACGCCGCTTCCAGCCCCACCGCGTCGTCCACCACTCCGCCGTAGCGGAGCGTCTTCGTCGAGGGCTCGGAGCCGTCGGAAAAATAGACGCCGACGAAATCCTCGGTGCCATCGGCGCGCGGGTCCGCGCCCAGCTCGATGGCGAGCGAGAGATGGCGTGCATCGTTGCCGCACCACACGCCGACGATGTCGTCGTCGGTGCTCCCGTTCGCGGTCGCACCGAACCGCCGCGCGCTCGCCGGGAGATCGTTCACACCGTCGAGAGTGGGGGTGTAGAATGTGCCGCCGATGACGAGCACCCGAGGCTCGCTTTCGCGCGCCGTGCCCATACTGTCCGTGGCGGTACAATAGACCGTGATACTGTTACCCTCCACGGCGAGCGCAGCGGGAAGCGTCGCCTGCCAGCCGTTGACACTATCGGTGTCGGTCGCCATACCCATCGATTCCCATCCACTACCCCCGTTCCCGAGCTGATAATGGAGCGTACAATTGGTAATGGTGCCCGCGCTGCTGCTGGCAGTGGTCCTGACGACGATCGGTGTACCTGGCCCCAGGGTCGTGGTCGTGATCGGTCCCAAAGTGATCGGGTGAGGGACATGGATCGTGATGGTATCGGATCGTGCGCGGTTCGCATGCGTGTCCTCGGCACGCACCGTATAGGTGATAGTCGCGCCCTGGGTGAGCGCAGTGCCGGGGATGGTCGCATTCCAGCGCGTCCCGCTGGCAGTCATCGCCATCACTTCCTCTGGACCACCGTTCACACGATAGCAAAGCTCTGCGCCGACGACGGCGCCCTCGCTCGAGCCGATGGTCACCGCCACAAAGAGCGGTACATCGGGCTCGACGCTGCCGGTGGTGAGGTTCGAAAAGGTGATCGGCGACGGCGACCACCAC
Source organism: uncultured archaeon (assembly GCA_964609045.1). GTDB lineage: Archaea > Thermoplasmatota > Penumbrarchaeia > CAZSUE01 > CAZSUE01 > CAZSUE01. Next base: position 1,197 of record CAZSUE010000508.1, read on the forward strand.
TCGCTCGTGGCGCCCACATGCATGTGGGGCGATCGACGCGTATTGCCAGCGGCGTCGCTCGCCTCCACACAGTACTCGAGCCCATGCGTATCGAGCCCGAGCCCGTCGAGCGTTACCTCATAGAGGTCGGCCTTATAGTCCGGTGCCACGCTGGTCCGTGCCGCGTTGGTACTCGCTGTCATGCCCGTGCGTTGCCAGCTCCCGCCATCGAGACGATAGCAGAGCTCGACCGCTGTCAGACCCGAGAGATCGTAGACATAGGTCCAGACCTCGACGCTGTCTGGCTGGGGCTGGCCCCATTCGTTCGCGCCGGGGTTATAGGGCTCGCGTTGCGAAAGATAGATCGTCGGGCCCACCGTATCGCCAACCGAGCCGCTATCCGATCCCAGCACGAGGTCGGCGGCGGTGGTGGCGCTATTGGCGGCGATAGTCGGTTTATCGTCCCAATCTGCCATGCCGTCCCAGTACCAGTAGCATGAGGTCTCGGCGTTCATCAGATGGCGCCACGCCTCGGCGGTCTGGGGAGCATGCGGGTCCACCGCCTCCGCGGTGAGCACACGATTCTTGGCAGCGGTGATGACCGACCAACTGTTGCGGTCGGGGCTATATCCGTCCTCGCCGGGGTCTCCGTTCCATTTGAGGAACTCGGGGTCGCCGTTGTCCGCGCCCGCCCATGCACCGTCCTCGACGTGGATGACATCGTCACTCGCTGGTGGGAACTGGTCGAGGTAATCCTGGATGGTGGTGGGCACGAACCGATCCGGGTTGAACTGGCACCATTGGACGAAGTTCTGGAAGTTGCCGTGGTAGTAGCCTTCGGACCCGCCACCGTAGTTGTCGCCGTCGTGCGCGAGGACGACCAGTATCGGATGGTCGGGGTCGGTGTTATACGGCTCGAGCTGGCTGAGCACATCCTCGTACTGGAGCGCGCCGAACCCGCCGCGCCCGTCCTCGTTGCCGAGGTAGCGCGATGCCGGTACGGCGATCATGCGCTTGGTCTCACCATCCTCCGACTCGGTCTGGACATAGTGCGGCTGATGCGCCCATTGCGCGGAGACCTTCGTCGGTGCCCAGACATTATTGAGCTGTACCCAATCGAGCGGGTCGGGGTTGACCGCGTCCGACGGGTTCGGTTCGTAAATATTGCCGCCGCTGTTCCACGGATAATCTTGACAGGCGCGCTCGAAGTGGATATTGTCGACGAGCGCCCATTCGAACCCCTCGTCGACGAGCGCGGGGATCATCCGTTCGGAGAACGCGTTCTCGGGCGGGAAGAACCCTTTCGAGTACGCGACATCGCTGCCGAAGGTCTGCTGGACGAGCTCGCGGTGCGCTTGGATCTGACGGCGCGTATCCTCGTAATCGATGAGCCCCATGAGCGGGTGGTGGTACCCGAACCCGACGAGGTCGAGCCGTGGGTTGCCCGCACTGGTGGTCCACCCACGCGCCTCGGTATAGCGTGTGTCCCAGTTCGAGAAATGACCGTAGCATTCGCCGCGATCCTCGATATTGTTCAGGTTCTCGATGAGCGAGCCCGAGAACGAGACCTGCGCGCCGAGATGGTCGAGCCCGGCGTTCTTGCCCGCTTCGATGGCGTCCGCCGGCCAGCTCGTATAGGGCCCCACGCGCTGGTCGAACCAGGATCTGACCTCGCTGTCGTCGGCCATGGTATCGCAGACATTCTCGTACGGCTCGTAGATCGGCTGGTGCATGTGCCAGAGGAACGAGATATAGATCGGCGGATTGCCGTCGGCGCGGCTGGCAACGGGGGTAGAAGATTGCCGCGCGCCGAGCGCCACGGGGAGGACGGCGCCGAAGCCGGCGATGAAAAGGAGCGCGACCACCGCGAGGGAGAGGTACAGTAAGCGGTACGGTCTCAGATGGAGGCGAGTGGGACGGGTCGAACATGGAGTGGATGCGGGTGTGGTCGGTTCCATAGGATCACATCGATCGGTGTCTACAATGTAAACGTTGATAATGTTCGTTCGTGCGAGTGAGAGGGAGAAGTGGTGTGCCGATGGGGAACGGTGCGCCAGTGCCCGATTGGGCCGATACGCTGGTGGGGTATTATGCTTTTTTGCACGATCGGATCACGGGACGATAGATGGCTGGGTCGGTGAACGCGAGTGCGAGGGCCGCTTGACCAATTACCAGTTCGGAACTGCCCCGGATTGGCAGGACGTGAGCATCTACTGCTGGAAATCGGCGGTCACTTTCCACTGCAACGGCCAGTTGACCGCCTGAAGCCGAAGCATGTAAGTTACGTTACGTCCTCCCCCCTCACCTCTCATCCGTTCCATCCGTCGGGTGCGGTGGAAGAGAACTCAACTCACAGGAGCAAATAAAAAAAAACAACCCTTATAGGTGCTCGTCCCGTATCCCTCCTCACACACCATGAAGAGGAAGGTACGATGAGAATTGCGATCATATCCGACATCCACGCCAATCTGGAAGCATTTCGAGCGGTGCTGCGCGATATCGGGAAGGTGGGGGCTGATCGTACCCTCTGCGCCGGCGACCTTATCGGGTACGGACCAGACCCAGAAGCGGTGGTGGCACGGGTGCAAAAGGAGGAGATCGAGTCGGTACTGGGCAACCACGACCTCGCCCTCTGGGACGACGAAGAGCTCGGCTGGTTCAACCCTCACGCCACCCGATCGATGCTTCTGACGCAAAAACTCGTCTCAGAGCGAACGAAAAACTATCTTCGCGCATTACCGCGCCATCGGATCTTTCGGGATATGTGTCCGGGTCTGGGTGTGCGGGTCGTGCACGGCTGTCCGCCGGCGTCTGTCACCACCTACATCACCGACGCGTCGTCGAGCGAGTTAGAGCAGTACCTCCGTGAGACCGATGAGGCGGTCACATTCGTCGGTCATACCCACCGCCTCAGGCATTATTCCTATAAAGAGGGAACACTGAAAACCCGTAACCTTGCCCGGGGTGAACGCACGCTCGACCGAGAAGCGAAACACATCGTCAATGTGGGTAGCGTCGGTCAGCCGCGAGACGGTAATAACAATGCGAAATACGTCGTTTTCGACCCGGGAGCGATGACGATAGAGGTCCGGTTCGTGCGCTACGACATCGA
>CAZSUE010000509.1:0-4277 GCA_964609045.1 uncultured archaeon
TTGCCGATCGTACACGCACAACCACCGCCGCACTCTCCATCGCCGAGACGCTGGCGGAGATGGGGCGGGAGGAAAGTCTCGACATCGTACGCGATCTCGTTCAAAATAAGCTCTTCGAGTCCAACCTCCTCTATCGCGCGTTCGACATCCTCGCCAAGATGGGATATGACGACGATGTCGCGCGTATCGTCGAGCTCTATCATGCCTCCGACGATCTCTACCTCCGCGAGGAATGCATTCGCGGTCTCCCCGGGATGGGCGAGCGAAGTCCGGCGGCGGCCGTGACCGCGCTCGAGCAGCTGTGGAACGAACCGACCTCCGAGCGGGAACGGCTGCTCGTCGGATGTGGTCTCTTACAATTCGGCTCGGCACATCCTGCGCCCTCGCTTCTTACGCGGTTATCGAACTGTGACCGCACTCCCTCATCGCGTAGGAGCAGCTATTATCATGAGCCCGAAGGGGAGATCCTTCGCGCAGCCCTGGCGGCGCCCGCGCCGCTGCCGGAAGCGGCGGCGTTCAGACGGGTGGCGAAAGAATTGGTCGAACACGGGGCCAGTCGGCATTTGGCCGCACGCGCATTGCACTTTATCGGTGAGCGCTTCGTGCTGGCCGAGGAGGATGGCGGTGACACCGAGCCAGCGCTGGTCGATTGGATCCACAGGCTCATCGACGATGCGAATCACCCGGCGCTCCGCGGGGGTGCACTCTTGATCGCCGCGAGACACGACGGTGCGCCCATGCTCGATACCACGATCTCTTATGCCACGAGTAGTAGTTGGCCCATGGTCAGGAAGTTCGCGATCTTTGCATTAGCGCACCTGGACCTCGAACTCGACCCCGCGTTAGAGGGGCATTGTAAACGCATGGACGCGCTCGCCGGCGACGGCGTCAATCATGCGCTGCGCAGATGGGCGTTGCGTACGTTCGGAGCCTGTGCGACCGCTGCGGATATTGGAATTCTCGCGTCGCTCCTCGAGGATCGTGGAAGTGCGGAAGGCCCCACTCCCGAACGGCTCGATCTCCACCAACGCTCGAAGATCCAGAATGTCATCGCGCGTATTCGCACGGAGCCCCGAACGGAGCGCCTGGAACAACTCCCAAACCCGTTCTTGCGACCCTAACGACGGCAGTGTGGCGAAGGGACAGGCACCGCTTTGCGACGGACGATGAGTGCACCGTACGGGCGGTGCTTTCAACTCCGCTCAGCTCCGACAGGATATTTTATGAAGGGGAAGGAACTTCACCTGTCGCCTCGAGCCAGTGCTGCTCCAATGCGCCATCGGCGCTGGCGTTCCATTACGGACAGTATATGCGAACGACCATCATCCAAATGCCATGAAATAAAATGTCCTTTGCGTGACATATGAAGGGGCTTTTGTTTCAGGTAGGATAAATGAAAAAGAACGGGAGCGGGGTGGTCCCAAACCACCAATCCGTCCCCACTCACCGCTACCCGCATATCGCATACCGCATACCGCTACCCGCATACCGCTACCCGCGGCGGGGTGGGGCGGCCCCAAACCCAAACCCCAAACCCAAACCCCTAACCCCCTCTAATACAATGGTCCTGTGGTGCTTATGACAGAACGGATACTTGTAACTGGCCCGTTTGGGCAGATCGGAACGGATCTCGTACCAGAACTGCAACGGCTGCACGGAACGGACAATGTTATCGCGCTGCGGCATCATAGTATGCCGGACGATTTCGACGGTGTCGTCGATCGCGGCGATGTGCGGAACAAGGACCAGATCAACGCCATCATCGATGGTTACAATATCACTCAGATCTACCATCTCGCGTCGATCCTCTCCGCGCGCGGCGAGGACGACCCCGCACTGGCATGGGACGTCAATATGAACGGGCTCAAGATCATATTGGATCTGGCGGCGAAGAAGGGGCTCAAGCTCTTCTGGGCGAGCTCCATCGCCGTGTTCGGGCCCACCACGCCCCGTGAGGAGACGCCCCAGCATACCGTGTTGGAGCCGACGACGATCTACGGCGTGACGAAGCTCGCCGGCGAGCTCCTCTGCCAGTACTATCACCTCAAGTACGGCGTCGATGTGCGCAGCCTTCGCTACCCCGGTCTGATCAGTTATAAGGCAAAGCCAGGCGGCGGCACCACCGATTATGCGGTGGACATCTTCTACCACGCGGTGCGCGACGAACCGTTCTCCTGTTTCGTGCGCGAGGATACGAAACTGCCGATGATGTATATGCCGGACGCGATCAAGGGCACGATCCAGTTGATGGAGGCGCCCGCGGACGCGATCACGGTCCGCACGAGCTACAACCATGCGGCGCTCAGTTTCAGTGCCGGCGAACTGGCGGCGGCGATCAAGCGCCATAAACCCGATCTCGAGGTGCGCTACGACCCGGACGAGCGACAGAAGATCGCCGATTCCTGGCCGAAAAGTATCGACGACGCGCAGGCGCGCGAGGACTGGGGCTGGGAGCCGGACTACGATCTTGCGCAGATGACCGCGGAGATGCTCGAGAAGCTCCCCGAACGGCTGGACCGAGCCGGACCGAGACCGCCGGACGCATGAGGCGGAGCCCGCGCCGCCATCCAAATACCATGAAACAAAAACGCCTATTCGAGGCTGACCGACACCCATTTCATATCGGGCGTGCGAAGCTCTAGTACTTGGATATTTCGGGTAAAAACTAAATAGAGGCTTGGCCGCGCCCGAGTTCTCGGTCAGCCACAAAAGGGCCGATCTCAGGCTGATCACTCGAGACTGGTAATGTCCGCCACATCGGCGAAGAGGTAATCTTTCAGCTCCGCGGCAAAGACCTCGTCGTGTTGCCGTAGCCACTCGATGAGCATGGCGGCGTGTTCCTTCTCTTCGTTGGCGTTATGGACCAAAATTTTCTTGAGCTCGATATCCGAGCACGCGTCGGCGCGCTGGTTGTACCAGTCGATGGCTTCGAGCTCTTCTTTGAGCGAGTCGATGGCGCGTTTGAGGTTCAGTGTCTTTCCCGAGAGCTTGGATCGTTCTTCGTGGATCATGATCTCACTTCCTCTACAATTGTTCCGGGGGCCCGGAACGAGTGGTTCTCATTCGTGGTGCGTGGTTCACGGTTCAGGGTTCATGGTTCGGGCATTCCCGGACTATGACCGTTCGAGCCGTTGTAGCTTAATAAGCGTTCGGACGTTTTCTGCACAATTCTGCCCTGAGGCGATGCACCGTTCCGACCGCTCCGAGGAACTCTTGTGGGTGTCTGTCCATCTATGTCGGCATGTATGGCCAGTAGCTTTATGTAAGTGCTCGATCTCATTTTGGCAGTGCGAAGCTCGATCGACCGATGGAGGGAAAATAGATGGATCTGGACGGGTTCGCCGCGCTGACGCTCGCGGAGGAAACGATCAAAGAGAACACCGAGCGTATCTACGACGAAGTGCTTGCAGGCTCCGTCGGCATCGACTGCGGGAATTTCAACGCCATTGCGCCGATGGATCTTTCGCTCCTGTTTCGGCTCTACGACGAGATCTTTTTCGAAGGTTTCTTCGCCGAGAAATGCCCGGACACCTTCAGGTTCCGGCTTTCGAAACGTATGACGCGATCCGGTGGCAAGACCACCTTTTCTGCGAGTCCGCAGAGGATCGAGATCGCGCTCTCCACCACGCTCATCTTCCAGACCTTCGCCGACGTCGAGCGCGACATCGAGGTGAACGGCGTCCTTTGCCACGATCGGCTCGAGGCGGCGATGCGCGTGTTCGAACACGAGATCGTGCACGCCATCGAGTACCTCCTCTACGGCGCGTCGAGCTGCAAGCGCTCGCGCTTTCGAACTCTGGCCGAGAATATCTTCGGTCACACCGATGTGACCCACCGGCTCGTGGTGCGCGAAGAGGTCGCCGACGCGGTCTACGACCTCCATGTCGGCGACCGCGTTTCGTTCGAGTACGACGGCACGCGCCGTCACGGTTTCATCAACCGTATCACGAAACGCGCCACCGTGATGGTCGAGGACGCTGCAGGAGGGTTCGTCGACGAGAACGGAAAGAGCTATCTGAAGTTCTATATCCCACTGGGGATGCTGAGGAAGGAGGGGTACATGGGCTAGGGTTTGGGGAATGGAGCCAGCCACCCCCCCGCCCCGCCGCGGGGAGCGGGGAGCGGTTAGCGGTTAGCGGGGTGCGGTTTGCGGGGAGCGGTTAGCGGTGTGCGGTGAGCGGGGTGCGGGGAGCGGGGAGCGGTGTGCGGTTTGCGGGGAGCGGTGTGCGGTGTGCGGGGAGCGGGGTGCGGGGAGCGGTGTGCGGGGAGCGGTTAGC
>CAZSUE010000510.1:0-4273 GCA_964609045.1 uncultured archaeon
GGAGCAAGTGTGCTCCCTGGTCGGGACTACTGCGAAGCAGTATGGCCGATTCGTTCAATTCGGTGCTACACTCTTCGTACCCATCACGCAAGGCACCAAATTCACCGAGCCAATAGTAGACCCAGGTCGGCTACCGAGAAACCGTAGCAAGTCCAGATCATCTTTCATTTCATCCCCTGCAGAATCGTTCGCAACGCCAGTAGAGAAGGCGCGATTGAGGTTACATCGGACGTTTGAAGCTATAGATACAGGGAGAGGCGGGGAGGGCGAGGACGGATCGGGGATGCGCCCCGACAGCGTGGCGCACGAACGATACTATAGCCCGGGCCAGCCAGAGTTAACGTGTGCTATTGCGCGATGGGGCGGCAACCTCACCACTCCTCTCCATGCTCTTCTACGATCTCGATCTTCGAAACGGCGTGCTGGGTTCTCCCGTCGAGGTTGAAGGTGGCTGCGACGCGCCACGCCTCCTGCGGCTCCGCTGGGTGGAGGTTGTGGACGGGGAATGCAAGCCAGAGATCCCATGCGCTCGTCCGTGGTATGATCCACTGCCCCGCTAATGGAATAAAGTCGGGGAGACGATAGAGGTGGCATTGGGCAGGTCCGAATGCGGCGATCGTCCGCCGTTGGTTGGGTGCGTCGACGATCAACCGTGCGCCCAGGCACGAATATGCCAGCCGACTCCTCTTTTTGGGATTGATCAATTGGAACTCGCCGTGGTCGATCTGCAGCGGCTCACCAGGGAGCCGATGCACCGTTACCGGTATCGGTAGGAGTAACGGTACTGCGTCTCTCCTCGGCTCGGTGTCACATCCATCAGTGTCGCCGTGGGGCATAGCCCGGTTCGCCTCCTCGGTGCCTGCGCGATCAGCTCATGCGGTCTCGGTCGTGGGCTCGGATTGGTATTCGGACCGCAGCGACCGCAGCATGAGTTTGCGCCACTCGTCGAACACGAGGATCGAGACCGACGCGCCGACGATGAGAAGCCAATCGCGCCATCCCAGCGGCATGGTGCGGAAGAGCGCCTGGAGCGGCGGGGTATAGACGACGAGGATCTGGAGGAGGAGGCTTCCAAAAACCGCGTAGATGAGATACTTATTTTTCGTCAGCGGCATCTTCGTGATCGATTCACGCACCGATCGGCAGTTGAGGACATTGAAGAGCTGGAAGAGGACGAAGAGCGTGAACGCCATGGTCCGGGCATAGGTCTCGTCGTTGGTCAGCGAATACGCCCAGTTGAACATGAGGAGCGTGGCCACACCCATGAATATCCCAACGGCCGCGATGGAAAGGAGCATCTCCATGGTGAGGATATTTTCTTTGGGGTCTCTGGGTGGCTCTTTCATCTGGCCCGGATGGAGCGGCTCGAACGAGAGTGACATCGCCGGCGGTCCGTCGACGATAATATTGATGAAAAGGATCTGGGCGGGGAAGAGCGGCAGCGGGAGGAGCATCAGCGACGCCATGACCATGAGCACGATGGCGCCCACATTGGTGGAGAGCTGGTAGCGGATGAACTTCTGGATATTCGCATAGATCTTACGCCCCTCTTCGACGGCGGAGACGATGGTGGTGAAGTTGTTGTCCATGAGCACGAGATCGGACGCTTCCTTCGCCACATCGGTGCCGTCGCCCATGGCCAGCCCGATATCTGCCTGTGAGAGCGCCGGCGCGTCGTTAACGCCGTCGCCGGTCATGGCGACGATATGGCCGCGGCGCTTGAGCGAGGATATGATCCGCATCTTGTGCTCCGGCGAGGCACGCGCATAGACGGTGATATTTTCCACCCTGCGATCGAGGTCGACATCCTCCATCTCATCGAGCTCGCCGCCGGAAACGATGTCGCTCGTTTCCGAGAGCATCCCGAGATTATCGGCGATGGTCTGCGCCGTGAGCTTCTGGTCGCCGGTGATCATCACCGTATTGATCCCGGCATCACTACACTCGGCGATGGCGCCCTTCACCTCATTGCGTGGTGGATCGATCATCTCCACTTGCCCGAGAAAGGTCATCTCCTCCTCGAGGCCGGCCGAATGTAGTTCGCGAAAATCGGAGAGCTCTTTATATGCGAACCCGAGCACGCGATTGCCGACCTTGGCTGCGTTGACGTTCATGATCTCCACGGCGATCCGGTGCCGATCCGCGAGCTCTTCGCGCTGGTCGTCGTGCATGATATGGGTACTGCGTTCGAGCACCTTCGCGGGCGCGCCTTTCATATACGCGACGAGGCCCTGCGGTGTTTCGCAGACCACGGTCATGAGCATGCGTTTCGAATCGAACGGCTCCTCGTGGACGCGTGGGTACCGCTGGCGGAAGTCTTTGTAATCGTAGCCCGCCTTTTCGCCGAGCACGACGAGCGCGCCCTCGGTAGGGTCGCCCACGACCTCGTATTTCCCGTCTTCCTCGTAGAGATCGGCGTTGTTACAGAGGAGTCCGTTGGCGATGAGCCGGTCCATGGCCGTGTTCTTCGTGGGGTCGACCTTCTTTTTCGCCTTTGCCGCGATGAAGTCGCCCTTCGGGATATACCCTTCACCGGTGACGACGAACTCGCGCTTGCCGATATGCGCTTTGATCACCGTCATCTCGTTGCGCGTGAGCGTGCCGGTCTTATCGGAGCAGATGGTGGTCGTGCTCCCGAGCGTCTCGACGCTGGGGAGGCGCCTCACCACGGCGTGGCGCCTGGCCATCTCCTTCATCCCGATGGCGAGCGTGATGATGACGATGACCGGGAGTCCTTCGGGGATCACCGCCACCGCAAGGCTGACCGCGGTGAGGAGGAGCTCGTTGAGCTCTTCGACGAAGTTGTCGCCGCCGATGCGAAAGAAGCCGACGCCGAAGAGGAACGCGCAGACGAAGAGCGCATAGAGCCCGATATGTTTCCCGAGCTTATCGAGGCGCTTTTGCAGCGGCGTCATCCCTTCTTCCGAGGACTGGACCATCTCGGCGATCTTCCCGATCTCGGTCTTCATCCCGGTATTGACCACAAAGCCTTCACCGCGCCCCTGTGTGACCACGGTGCTCATATAGAGCATATCGATGCGCTCGGCGAGCGCGCTCTCCTTCTCTACGCTCTTGGTATCCTTCTTCACCGGCATCGATTCGCCCGTGAGCGCGCTCTCGTCCACTTCGAGGTTCTTACAGCGGAGGAGTCGGATATCTGCGGGCACTTTTTCGCCCTCCTCGACGACGACGAGATCGCCGGGGACGAGGTCGGCGATGCCCACCTCCTGTTTGCCCTCCTTGCGCACCACATGCGCACTGGGCGATGTGAGTTGTTTCAGCGCGGCGATCGCCTTCTCCGCACGGTACTCCTGGACGAAGCCCATGATCGCGTTGAAGGTGATGACGATGAGGATGACGATGGTATCGCTGAGGCGCACGAGCAGTGGCTCGTCCGCATGCGAGGTCAGCCCGATATAGGCAGAGAGGATCGCCGCGAAGATGAGCACGATGATCAAAACGCTCTTGAACTGCTTGAAGAACTTGACGATAAGCGATTCCTGCTCCTTTTCGGCGATAACATTCGGGCCGTACTCGCTTTGACGCTGTTTCGCCTCGGCGTTGGAAAGGCCCTGGTCGCTGGAGCCCAGTTCCTCCTTCCCCCTCTTTGCGGGAAGTGAATGCCATGGTTTGGTCACGGTATCCATGCTCCTTTCGATCTTCGATCAGTTGCAATACAGACACATACTCGCGCATGAGCGTTGGGTCCAATCGCGCGCGAGCGGGTCGTCCGCAGAGCTGGGTCAACAACCCACATGCGAGTGGGAAGTATTCTTGAAAGAAATACTTTGTCATGAAGAAAGAGGCTCCAGAGGTAGGGATTCAGGGGTCCTCTCCGCCACCGATGAACGCCCGATATGCGTGGTGATCTTGTTTGTTAGGACAGACAATCGAACGAAAACGGTACTTTCTCGCTATCCAAGCCCGTATGAGAACACTAGGAAATGATGCCGTCCATGCGGTTGGGTATGGTCAATAGATGGAGATGGAGATGGAGATGGAGATGGAGACAAAGAAGATCAACGGTCACAAATTTTTCAGGGGGTAGGTGTCACGATCAGGGAGCTGGTGAGATCCGCTATCGCCTCTTCGTCATGCGCGTCCCGATCATATCGAAGAGTTTTCCCGCCAATTTCTTGAACGGCCCCAGTCGTACTGGATAATAAAAATCAGAATCGAACCAGCCGTGTTCCCGATAGTAGGTATAGTCCCGATACTCAGTACTTCACCAATCCAACCGCTCTGGCACCCCCTCCATTTCAGTAACACCACC
>CAZSUE010000511.1:0-4267 GCA_964609045.1 uncultured archaeon
CACCACCACCCGCGCGGTGCGCACGGCGGCGGCGGAGGCGGCGGTACACTGGGCCGAGGTGGGCGCGCATTATGCATGGGCGGGCAGCGGCCAGGTCCCCGATGCGCAGCTCGGGTACGCCCCGCATCGCGCCATCGATATCCACGGCACGCTCGGCACGCCCGAAGCGCAGGGGAGCTATACCGACAACGAATACGGCTGGCACCAGTATATCGTTCACACCCATCCCTGTCGTGCATTCCACGACCGCGGTTACTACGACGCGTGCGACGGGAAGGCGCATTTCGATTGCTCCGGGCTCACGCGCTGGTGCTACGCTTTCAACGACAACCTCTCCATCCAGATGACGCACTATTCCGGGTCGCAACCGTCGTTCTGCACCCCTGTCCCGCTGGATACCGATTATCTCGCCCCCGGCGACCTCCTCTTCGCAAGCGGTCATGTGGGGATGTTCGTGGGCGACCTCGGCGGCGCACAGGGTGACAGCGTCGAGGCGATGGGGAGCAGGATCGGCGTGGTCTATTCCAATGTGACCGAGCGGGGGTGGACCTCTGCGGGCAGGCCGGTGGTGCACGCGCCCGAACCGGCCGACGCGCCGACGATCAGCCGCGTCGCACATACCGCCACGGCCAGTAGCGTCACATTCTCCTGGTGGACCGATCTCGAGGCCGACGCCACGGTCCATTATGGGCCTACCCCCGTCCTCGGCGCCACCGTCACCGACCCCGCCGTTGCGCTCGAGCACGAGGTCACCGTCGACGGGCTCCAGCCCGGTACCAATTACTATTTCGCCTTCGCGTCCACCACCCGTGGCCATACTTATACCACCGTGGACGACAACGGGGGGAATGCTTACCAGGTGACCACGCGCCAGATAGGTGTGGATGTTCTCGCGGGCAAGCGCATCTGCATCAGCCCCGGCCACGGCTATACCTACCACTCCGATACCGATAGCTGGTCCTACCAGCGCGGGGTGGACTGGGGACTGCGCGAAGACCTGAACAATATCGATATCGCCCGCGCCGTGGTCGGGCTTCTTCGCAACGAGACCGACGCGTACCTCTTCCCTTTACGTGAGCTGAACAAGAGTGCGGGGGTGGGGAGGAGCGGCGAGCCGATGTGGAAGGAGGGCGCATACGAATACCTCAGGAACCGTTGTAGCTACGACCCAGGCAGCGTGGTGGACAACGGCGACGACCTCATGATCCGGCCGTATTACGCAAACGAAATGGGGTGCGACATCTATCTTTCGTTCCATTCCAACGCCGACGGCTCGAGCGACACCGGCGGCCCCGAATACGCGTCGCAGAGCGGCACCTGGCGCGGCCATTCAGCGTTCTACGGCGCGCAACCGGGCACCGACCCGCCGGTGGCGGACGCGAAGGACGAACTCCTCGCCGAGACGATGCAAGATGCCATCGCACCGCATATCCCCGAGATGCCGGACCGCGGGACCACCATGGACCGCGATGTGCAGCCGTACACCTTCTGCGAGCTGCGCGAACCGAACATGCCCGCCACACTCTTCGAGACCGGGTTCCACGACAACCGGACCGATAATTCTCTTCTGGCCAACGCGAGCTTCCGCGCACAGTTCGCACAGGGCGTCCTCGACGGGCTCGTCGATTATTTTACCGATCACTGGGACGGCCCCACCGGTACCATCGTCTCTATCGCAAACGAGTCCGATCCCGTCACCAACACCACCACCTGCACCTTCGAGATGCTCGGCGCGTTCTCCTATAGCGTCTGGAACATCACCGACGAGCCGCCCAATCGCATCGTCATCGATTGCGACTACGCGCGACCGGAGTTCGTCGCGCTCGGAACCTACGGCACCGTCCCCGTGAACGACGCGCTCCTTCAGCAGATACGCTACTACTACCATGGCGACGCGTCGCCGCCGTACACGCGGGTGGTGTTCGATCTCGTCGGTGAGACGCTCCCCGCCTACGAGGTCGAACTCGGCCCCGACCAGGAGCGGTTGGTGGTTCGGTTGATCGGCGCCTCGCCCGACGACGAGCCGCCCGCCGCACCGGTGGTCAGCTCCTCATCGCACCCCGATCCAGACCAGTGGTATCCCAGTCGCTCCGTCGAGCTGAGCTGGACGGTGCCCGACGATCTCTCGGGCATCCTCGGATACGCCTACGCGTTGGACCGTGACCCGAACGGGAATGCGAACGCCACGCTGATGACGCAGACGCCGAACGCAACGCTCGCCGCACCGGACGACGGAGTCTGGTATCTCCATGTTCGCGCCGTCGATAACAGCACCGCGGCGAATTGGGGTCCCTCCGCGACCTTCCGTGTCAATATCGATACCACAGCGCCTTCGGCGCCGGTCATCGCGCCCTTGCCGCGCTATATCAACGCCTCGGGCCTCACCGTTCATTGGAACGCAGTGACCGATGCTGGCGTCGGTGGTGTCCAATACCAACTGGAGATCGCAAGCAGTGCGACATTTGACGAGGCGGTGATCGAAACGATCGGCTGGAGCGCGAACCCCAGCACGCATTTCGCCGATATCGGAGATGGTACACAGTACTGGTTCCGTGTCCGCGCACGCGATGCGCTCGGGCACCGCAGCGCATGGAGCACGCCGTTGAGCACCACTGGCGATACCGCCGCGCCCGGCCCGATCGAAGTCTCGTCATCCACGCACCCCTGCACAGAACCGGTCTCTGATCCGTATCCCGCGCTCGCATGGTCCGTCCCGGATGATATCAGCGGTATCGACGGATATAGCACGCTCATCGATCGACACCCCACCACAGTGCCCGCAGAGACGGTGACGACCATGGAGAACCATACCGTACTAGACGAGCCGCTCGAGGACGGCGACTGGTATCTCCATATCCGTGTGGTGGATACCATGGGGCACTGGTCGCAGACCGTCCATTATATGTTCGCCATCGACACCGCCGCGCCCGCCGTGCACGGCGAGAGCGTCACGCTCACGAGCGACGCCGATCATGCGCGGTTCACGGTGCGGCTCAATGATAGCGGCTCCAGCGCACACTGCACGCTCTACTCACGCTGGGTTGTCGATCGGACCGCTGACGAGACACGCAGCGAGGCTCCGGTGGAGTATCGCGCCATCGAACTGCACCGTATCGACAAAAACGCCACGACGGGGACGTACGAGGGCATACTCGTTCTTCCGAACGCGGAAGAGTTGGCAATGCTGGACGGAACGAATGGTCGATCTCGGCTCGCGCTCGAGTACTATCTCGCGGCGGAGGATACCGCCACCCCGCCGAACCGGAGACGCTGGCCCGCGGAGAACGCCACCGCAATGCTTCCGTACGAGGACCGCATCGCGCCGATCGTCGTCGCGGACCGTACACCGGACAATGGTACCACGGGCGGCATGCTCGAAGTGGCGGTGGAGGTGCATGATAATCTCGCTGTCGGCACGGTCCAGCTCTACTGGCGCATCGAAAGCGACACGAACGCCGACGGTGGAGAGGAAGGTACGGACACGATTGTGTCGCTCGAAGGGGCGGTGGCGCGCGACGGCGTCTATACCGCCACCATAACCATCCCGGACAGCGTGCCGCCCGGCGCCATGCTCTCCTATTATATCGTTGCGGAGGACCGTGTTGCACCGATGAATAGAACGCGTCAACCCACTGAGGGACGGACGATGGTAACCATCGTCGACGATGATCGACCGCGTTTCGACGCCGACAGCCTCCGCATCACGCTGAACGGCACGGAGCTCAGCGTGGCGGTGAATTGTTCGGATAATACCGCTCTTGCGCGTGTCGAATGTTACTGGCGTATGCGCGGGAGTGATAAGTCGTTCCGTTCGTTCCCACTGAACGGGCCGTATCCGCATGCGGGTCGATATAACGCCACGATTACGGTGGAGAACAGCACCCACACCAGCGGCGGTATCGAATATTATATTGTCGCCACCGATCGGTCCGCCAATGCATTGACCACGCAACTGCCGGCATTGGGTTATGGATTGGTGATCGACCCTGCAGCTGGTGATGGCGGTAGCGGCGATGGTGAGGGGAGCGATCAGGAAACCGACGATACGAGCGCAGATGCACCACGGGGCGCTGGTGAATTTCTCATGTATAGCCTCATCATCATCGTTGTGGCGCTCACCGCACTCTTCATCGTCCTCGCCTTCCTCTATAGTCGAGAGGATCATCCCTAACGGATTAAGTGTAGTTTGTCCGAACGCTGCGATCGGAGGCGCCTATGCGCGGTTGCGTTACATTCCAGTGGCTTCTTCCCACTAACCGCACCCCGC
>CAZSUE010000512.1:0-4261 GCA_964609045.1 uncultured archaeon
GATCGTTGAAGCATAGATATTGTTTTGCAGTTCGGACCAACGCTCGAACTCGCGCTCGCTGAGGTCTCCAAATAAGAGCTCATGGTGGAGGTCGAGGTATTCCCGCGCCAGTTTCTCGAATTTGTATTCGCCGAGCATGCCGGGGAGAGCGGCATCGGGATCGGCGTCCATGGCATTCGCATGTTTCGGATGCAATAGCCGATAGTTTTGCCGATAGAGTTCGCGATAGAGATCGTACGGGTCCATATTCACATAGTGGGATCCGTACGCATCCCATGTTCGTTCGACATAATCCGCCGTGTGCTTATCGAAGAGGAGGCGGACCGCCTTCATCGCGTAATAACTATCGAACGACCGGCGTAGGTCCGCTTTGATCCACTCGTCGAACGCACGCTCGAACGCCGCCTCGTCGCCTTTTTGCAGATACGCCAGCGCGAGGGTACACCCGGATTTATGATCGAAAGAGGTCCTTATAGCTGCTTCCAGTCGCTCGATCGCATGGTCGGCGTCGCCGGTGAAGAGGTGCGCTTTCGCGATGGTCTCGGGCCAATTATCTTCGAAGGTCTCCACACCCTCGAGGATCCGTTGGTAGGTCCGCGTGGCATTTTCACGATCCCCCAGTTCGATATAGCACGAGGCGATATCGCCGAGCGTCTTCTGGTACATCGGATACTGTTCGAAGAGTTCTTCGAGGCGTTCGATTTGTTCGTGGAGATCGCAGTCATGGTCCCATATCTTATTTCGTTCTTTGTGGTACCGGTCTCGCCGGCGATGCGTTTCATTCCGGGCCATCTATCTCTCCTCTTGCTTCAGGTGGTTTGGGGCAGCGTTCGATCGGACTTTGCCCTTCCCCTTCCGTTCCGGGCGAATGATCGGCGAACCTATAGTACTTTCACGTGGTTAGGTTGGTCACTTGCAATATCGATTCGAATTGATATCTTCTTTTCTTCTATTTATACATCTCCGTTGCCAGAGGGTGAGAGCAACCGCGCATAGAGCTGTTCCAACTCTTGTGCCCGATGCCGCCAGTCGAAGCGCTCCTTCGCCTTTTCGCGTAGCCGGCGCCCGCGCCGTTTGGCGTCGTCGGGGTCGGAGAGGAGCGCCACGATGGCGTCGGCGAAGGAGCGCGCGTCGTTTTCCACGGCATAGACATAAACGCCGTCCTCGCCGAGGATCTCGCGGTTCACCGGATGATCGAGCGCGACGACGGACAGTGCGCAGCCCATATAATTAAAGAGCTTGCCGTTGGATTCGCCCCATCGCAGCGGTTTCGGCGCCACGGCGATGTCTGCGGTGGCGAGGTAGCGCGCTGCGTCGTCGTAGTCGATGGGGCCGTCGACGGTCACGGTGTCGCTGAGCCCGCGCACCGCGACGCGGTGGCGGTATGCGTCGATATGCGGGTAGCCGAGGATCAGAAAATGGGTGCGCCAGTGGCGCTTCAGTACCTCTGGAATGGCCGCGAGGAGCGTGTCGACGCCCTTGTGCGCATCGAGCCCGCCGAGATAGACGACGATTGGGTGTTTGGCCGGTATCCCGTAGCGCGCGCGGAGCGATCCGTTGCCCTTATCGGGGCTGAACCGTTCGCTATCCACGCCGTCGTGGAGCACCGCGACCGTCTCCTCGGGTGCGCCGAAGTCGTTGATGAATGTCTGCGCCAGCGTCTTGGAGGAAGCGGCGATGAGCGGTGCGTGGTCGACGATGGCGCGTTCGAGGCGGCGGAAGAACCGGTGCGAGAGCGAGCGCTTCGCGATAAAACCGTGCGCGCGCATCTCGCCGGTGAGGCTGCCCTGCGCGTCGAAGAGATAGGGCGTTTTGTAGATGCGGTGTGCCCATTGCGCGATGAACGCGCCCTCGTGGAGGTGCGCGTGGATGAGGTCGGGGTCGAGCCGCGGCACCCACCGCAGCACCTTCTGCAGCAGCATGATGTCCATATAGAGCATGTGATAGGAGGGGCCGGGGCTCAGTTTGTCATACCAGGGCATGCGGCCGATACGCCGGGTCAAAACATCCGGCATCTCGTCGCCGTGGTGGTAGGTGAAGATAACCACGCGATGGCCGCGCGCCTGGAGCGCACGGGCTTCTTCGTAGATGCGGACATGGCAGCCGCGGTTGGCGAAGAACGGTGTGGGCGCGATCATCATCACCGTCAGCGGTCGGGTGGACGGGGACCGTGACGGTGACAAAGAGGCGCTCTCGGCGGTATCAAGCTGCACGGCTCGATATCATCGCCGGCGATATAAAAGAGCTAGCACTCGAAACGAGCAGGCTGGGAATCGGGGTAGGGATCGGGGTAGGGATCGGGGTCGGGGTCGAGGGGTGGCGGCCGTTCTCTCCGGATATGTGAATTGACCGGAGAGGATAGGTCGGCTCAACTCTCAATGATGATAGTGAATCATGTACATCATTACCTAATCCGTTCGTTCCAATGAATTGTCTGAGATGCCGGATCCGCCTCACTCTTGATATTGAAGTTCATCCATCGATGAACGACAGGTTCTTCGTTCAGGTTATCCACCCATTGGAGAACACGCTCGCGAAAGCCTTCTTTTGAGTCAACCCGAATCACTTTCAAAAAGGTGCGAGCCATTTTCGAAAAGAGTGTCTCGATGATATTAAGCCAGGAGCAATGCTCAGGCGAAATGATCAAACAACAGCGGTTCGGGCGTGTGGAGAGATATGCCATGGTCTCCTTTGAGGTATGGATCGAATGGTTATGCAATAGTAACCGGATCCTCTGATCCTCGTCATAATAGGCATCCAGTTCCTCTAAGAAGGAGATGAACTCGCGACTGCGGTGCAGATCGTGAACTTGTGTAAACACATGTCCACTATGCAAATCCAAACCAGAGCGTATGGAGAGCGTTCCCAATCGTTTATACTGATGGTCGCGTGCAATTGATTCATACTTGCCGGGAACTGGAGGGAGATCGGGTGCAAGCGTTTTCAAGGCCTGGATACCTGGCTTCTCATCATATGAAATTGTGACAATTTTTAATTTCTTTGATGAAGAATCGTCTGCAGCTAATTGCTTGTTCTGGAAATACACATGAAGATAGACTAAAATAATGATACTCATCTTTTCTTCGAACTCTTCGTCCCTCCGGTCGAGATAATACTTGATTTTGTCGGGCCGGATGTCCCGTTCATTCAAGATGCGCCAAATTGTTGATTTATATGCCTTTTTCAACCGGTTATAGCCCTTTTTAACGGCGTGTTTCCTAATATGTTTGACAAGAAGGGAATAGGACCATACTTCTTCAGGATAACCATACTCCTTTGGTTTTGTGCAAGCCAAGCTTATGACCCAAGCTTTTTCCATTGGTGAAATCGAGGGTTCTGAACCATGTGGCTTATCTTTCAATCCAAAATCGATTCCGCCAGCTAACGCCTTGTCTATGCACTTATAGACTGTCCCACGGTTTACATTCAAGTCTTTGCTTATCCTCATTATTGGCTTCTCAGCCGCATATTGGAGAAGTATCTTCGCGCGTTGTACCTCTCTGAGCGGAGCGGTTCGTGACTGAGCTACTTTTCTTAACCGCTTCTCTTCCTTAGTTGTGAGCTTTAGCCGAGCACTTTTAGTCCTTACTGGTATAGCTAGATCTATGTTTTTTCTGCTAATTACGCCTTTCGGCGGAACAATCTACTAGACCTGCATCAGCGCGCACTCTCTGCTGAAGCTAGTCGGGACGGACGCGCAGCATGGCCAGCGCTTCTAGGTTTGCCTCAGCGCACATGATCTGCTGAGGCAGGTCGGGAACGGCGCGCGGTGCCTGGCCAGCACCTCTAGGCCTGCATCAGCACGCACGATATGCTGAGGCAAGTCAGGAACGGCGCGCGATCCTGCCAGCGCTTCTAGAGCTGCGTCAGCGCGCACGATCTGCTGAGCCAAGTCGGGAACGGCGCGCGTGGCCTGGCCAGCGCTTCTAGACTTGCGTCAGCGCACGCCGTTCTGCTGAGGCAGGTCGGGAAGGGCGCGCGTGGCCTGGCCAGCACATCTATACCTGCGTCAGCAGCCGTGGATTTGCTATGACAGGTCGCGAATAGCGAACAGGGGAGGTAGGACCTCCATACCTGGAACTATAGCGCATGACCATTGATCCAGCGAGACCGCACTTGAGGTGAGACCCAGCGCTAGCCTGCCGCTTCTACAGGAAAAACACGTTGCGAGCAAACGGCGCTAGAAGGAGTTTCGATCACGCGCCCGCCATCATCTTCCGGTACGGGAACGGCGTGCCATGCAGGATATCGCCGAGCATCT
>CAZSUE010000513.1:0-4246 GCA_964609045.1 uncultured archaeon
GGATGAAGATCGTACCATCTATTTAAAATCTTTTGTCCATCCTAGTAGTCTCAACGAATATCATGGAAGAGTTTTACCCTCTCAGTTAACATTCTCAGGCATAGTATGACCGTGACACTAGTTCCGCATATCATAGATTCTCATCCCGCAGTTTGTCGTTTCTCCGTCTCCCGCCCCCCTCACAGTACCAATTTATTAATAGAGAGGTTTGTATCGCATGAGTTGATACTATGAAGAACTACGACCTCGTCGTCGTCGGGTCCGGTGTGGGCCTGACCGTACTCAACCAGGCCTTGAACCGCGGTATGGAATGTGCATTGGTCGAGCGCGATAAACTCGGCGGAACATGCCTCACACGCGGCTGTATACCCTCGAAAGTGCTCGTTTACCCCGCAGATGTGATCCGCGAAGCGGCGCATGCGAGATCGGTCGGTCTCGACCTCGAAGTACGACAATTGCATTGGGACCGTATCGCCGAGCGTATGTGGAGCCAGATCGAGGAGTCCGAGGCGATCGAAGCGGGGCTTGAGACGGTGGATACGCTCACGCTCTACCGCGGTCGCGGCGTGTTCGTCGACGATCATACCATGGTGGTCCACACCGCGGACGGGAAGCATTCGAAACCGTTCACCGCCGAACGGTTCGTGCTCGCCAGCGGTGCGCGGAGCATGCTCCCGCCCATCGACGGGCTCGAGGAAACCGATTTCGTCACCAGCGAGCGCTTCTTCGGAGAAAAGTTCCCTCAGCAGCCATGGGACCGGCTGATCATCATCGGTGGTGGCGTGATCGCAGCTGAGTTCGCGCATATCTTCTCTGCGTTCGGCACCAAGGTCACCATGGTGGAGATGCTCCCGCGGTTGGTGACCACCGAGGAGCCGGAGGTCTCCGCGCATCTTTTGCAAAATTTCCGCAACCATATGACGGTGCATCTCAACACCCGGGCAGTGGCGATGGAGGAGAAGGACGAGAACGATGAGACCGTCGTGACCGTGGAAGATACCGAGAGTGGCAAGCACCGCAAGCTCGTCGGCGATGCGGTCCTCGTCGCCACCGGACGGCGTTCGAACGCGGACCTTCTCGAGGTGGAGCGCACCGGTGTGGAGACCGACGAGAACGGTTGGATCGTCACAAATGAGTTCCTCGAGACCTCCGCATCCGGCATATGGTGCATCGGCGACGCCAATGGAAAATACCAGTTCCGTCACAAAGCGAACTACGATGCCGAGATCTGTGTACGGAATATGTTCGGTGATCGTCGCACGCCAGTGGACTATTCGACCGTACCATGGGCGATATTCACATGGCCGCAGATCGGGCATGTAGGGATGACAACAGAGGAGGCCATCGAAAAGGGGCATAAGATCCTCGTGGCGAAGAAACACTATTCATCCGTTGCCAAAGGGTTCGCCATGGGGCTCCAAGAAGGCGATACGGACGACGGGTTCGTCAAGCTGGTGGTGGACGATTCCTACCATATCCTCGGCGCGCATGTGATCGGCCCCTCGGCCGCCGCGCTGGTCCAGCAGTTCGTCTATCTCATGAACGCGGGCTATACTTGCACGCCAGACCCATATGGTGATGGTCCGCGCGCAGCGTCCACGACGCCGTTGCCCAAGAGCGAGATGGCGTGCCCCAGCGCCGGCTCGTTCCTACCTATCTACGACTCGATGGTCATCCACCCATCGATCAACGAGGTGGCGGCGTGGGCCATCGGCGCGCTGCAACCGGTCAACTTCTCGCCACACTCACACTCACACTCACACTCACACTCGCAGGCGCAACATCACGATGACGACGAGTAAAATGACGCTGATCGTTGCCGATCGATCAGTTACCTCACCTGCCGTGGAGGAGCCGCTGAAAGAACGACCGGCGCCGTTCGTGCGAGCCACGTTCGGTCGTCCCCCGTTCTATTCCAGCGGGCGCCTCTTCGCGGTCGCCCGCACCTGCGGGCTCGGTATATTGTTTACAATGGTCGCAATAGTTTTTCTCATACGCTTCTAGGTACCGCAACGGTTGCTGGCACCGCGGGCATCTATTGGGCGACGGGGTCTGAGACGACGGCGGCGGCGGTGCTGTCGGGCCGGACTGCAGAGGCGGGGGGGTGGACGGTTGCAAGAAGGGATGGTAGCCCGAGGAATTGTACTGCCAACCGCGACCATATTGACGATGGCGTTGGTACGGCCCCGGCTGATATTGCGGTGGATAGAACTCGGAAAGTGGGGCGACTTCGTACACCTCACTCTCAATTTCATTCTCACTCTCGTTCTCATCCTCGGCCATGTCATATTCCCAACGGCCATCTTCATCGGACCGATATGCCGCCGCTTCGACATATTCCTCACTATATTCGTATCCCTCGTCGACATATCCAGCGCCGGGCGCCCCTTCATCCAGATCCAGATCCAGATCCAGATCCTCAGCCACAGCCTCAGTTCCATGTACACTACGAATATCACCCTGGGGTTGCTCACCGGCCGCCTCCACCGACGCACCAGTGCCAAAATCGAAATGATCGGTCTCCCGTGGCGGGGTATGATAGATGGGTACCGCCGTTACCGGCTCACCCATATCCACATCCACATCTACATCTACATCTACATCCACATCCATATCATCCTCGGCGTCCGGAGTGCGTACCCCCGTATCCGGCCCTACGCGCTCTGCCGGTGCTGCCACCCATTGCAGCGGTTCACGAGACGCACCTTCGGCATCACGATCGCTCCCTCGCTCGCCATCGGCGTCTGCCAGCGCCCCCTCATTACCTCGATCACCCTCCTCGCTGGATCCATCTGATCTATGCTCGGACGCTGCGGCAGTTGTGACGCGGTCCACATCGTCGCTGTCGAAGACGATAGTGGCGTCCTCATCAGACCAGTCCACCACTTCGTCCTCCGCCCCGCCACGGGATGCTACCCGCCGTTCCAATATCTCCACGCGCTCCTGCAACTGCTCCACCGCGTTGCGGTCGTACTGTTGTTGCGCGATGCGCCTTCCCAGTGCGTTCACGCCCATCTCCAACGCACTGAGCTCCTCGAGCCTATCATCGAGCTTCGCTTGTCGCGCACTGATCGCGTCGAGCGCCGAAAAAAGCGTCGACCACCGCTCATCCTCATCCTGACCTTCGTCCGGCAGCTTGGCGTGTTCGGCGGTGAAATGACGCTTGAGGAGCGAGTCGAGATATGCACTCAGCGAGCGCTCTCCTCGGTTCTCGTTCAGCGCACGGATCCACTTTTCGTCAACAGTGGCAACGAGACGTTTTTTCATTCGACCACAGATCCAGTTCCCCATCCGGACAGGATACCCACCGTTGGGTGAGATCGCCATGGTTGATTTGGTCGTATCTGTCCGTTGGTTGACATTATTGAGCTAAGGATACATCTATCTATCTATCTATCTATCTATCTATCTATCTATCTATCTATCTATCGATTTATCTTCTATCATCGATCGACCCATCACGGTATAAGCGGTCGTGGAGGCCCCTGTATTTCGACATCCAATATGAAAAACGATCGGCGGTGGGGCGCCCCAAAACCCCAAACCCTAACCCCCAGTCCCTTGTTTTTCATACCAATCCAATCCAATCCAATCCAAGCCAGCTCGATCAAGATCGCCCTATTCCACGATGAAACGCTCGAACCCGGTCCAAGCGTTCATATTTGAATGTCGAGGAGGAGAGAGAGCCGTATTAGAATGCTCTATTGCGAAGTACCCTCCGTCTTCGAGCATTGATAATAGAACATTGGTTGTGGTGCCATCTCCCCGAACCGGCTCATTCTATTCAAAGGGTTGAATATTTAGATTTTTGCAAAAAAATGTATTAACTAGGTGCTCTGCCTGGAATGAGCCGAACCATGATCGAACCGAAAACGGAACGATTGGGGAGTTGGTTTCCTATACCAATCTTCTAGATAGTTGGTTTCCTATACCGATCTTGTGGAGGCGTCGGTGACGACGATATACCGCGTGAGCGACCGATGGACATAGAGCGGATAGACATACTCCACAGAGAGGAGCTCCTGCAGGTACTGGAGCGCTCGCTTCGATGGCACCGCACAGACGATCCTGCCGGTGCATTGACCGCTCTTGCGCATACGGGCGAATGTCTCGCCCATGCGACGATAGAGCCCGAGCGGCGGCTCGCCCGCGGTGGTCGTCGACCGTCCATACGGCGGGTCGGTCACGATGGCGTCCACGGTCTCGAACCGCTCGGGGATATCGCCCACATCGCATGTGGTGAACT
>CAZSUE010000514.1:0-4224 GCA_964609045.1 uncultured archaeon
GTCCGCCGCCTGGTCCCGCTCCCAGCGGACCGCTGACCACATCCGTTCCCGTGGTTGGACCCGTTCCAGCGCCTGTGCCTGTGCCTGTGCCCGTCCCAGACCCGGTTCCGATCCCTGCCCCCGCTTTACTACCGCTTTCGCCTCCTGTTGCCGGCTCACCCACACAATGCGGGCAAACGCCGTCCACCAGCAAACGAGAGCACTCCGGGCACGAGATCGTTTCGCACAAGTGCTCCGATAATAGAAATTCGCTCTCGTCGAAGGTAATGTCCGAACCCTTGATCGATCGTTTGAACACGAACGAATCCGGCTCGATCGAGTCTTCTTCTATAATCACGCCCAATCCCGCCTTGCCGTCGTTCACCGCCGCGCGCAATGCGCCGCGTAGGACATCTTCGGAATCGAGCATCGGCTGGTCCCGATCTTTATAGAACTGCTCCAGCACCTGGTGCGTGGAGAGCCGATCCGTCTCCGCCATGTAGGTATTGAGCACCATGCGATAATGCAGCCGTCGAAGGATCTCTTCGCGCGATTCCAGTTCGCGCCGATACCAGCTTGAGACGCTCTCCTTTCCCGCCACCGGCATCCCGAGGTCGAGCCAGTCACTCTTCACATGCAGCCGATTGTAGGCCTTGCGCAACTGATAGGAATAGTCGTTGCGTATCCCCTTTTTCTTGCTCTTGACCTCGGCGAGCTTCTTCCGGAGCGCTTCGAAGTCACCCGATTCGATATTCTCCTCGATCTCGTCCAGCGCGATATATTCTTTGATCGCGTCCCGCAGCTGGCCCAGCCCCTTCGGGTTGCAACCGGCGAATATCAACGTATTCTTATAGATGCGGAACCCCTCGTTGCGGCGGTCGATCCATTCGGCGATCGCCCCCTCGTCGAAGCTCGGTGGGAGCACGACCAGTTTCAACGAGCGGGTGTCCGGGATATCCTTCGTGCGCGACGGCCAGACATAGGAGGAAAACGCACGCCCCATCTCGTTCCGGAGGATACGCTCCAGCTCTTTTTCCACCGTCCGCCGGTCGATCAGATCCTTCTTGTCCCGGATCATCTTATTGAGGTTCGGGATGTTCGAGAAATAATAGCGCTGACCGTCCACATTGAGATACCAAAGCTCCTGGGCCAGACGGTCCTTGATCTCCGTCACCATGGACGGGATGATATGGGGCCGAAGCGTCGCCAATTTGATGTAGGCGATATCGATGCCGCGCCCGCGCTCCTCCGCGGTGAACGAATGGAGGAAGATCGCCGTGGCGATCCGTTTCGCTAGATGGCGCCAGTCGTGATGCTCGCGGTCCATCGCCTTCGCCTTCGCGTCGTGGCCCGCAATATCCGCCGCGATGATCCCATCGTACTCGACGCCGATGTGCCCCAAGAATTCCTGTTTGATGGTGTCGGTATCGAAATCGATATCGCTCGGAAGGATCATATCGATGTTCCGTTCGTGAAAATAGAGATCGCCGATCACCATGGCCAGCAATCGGAGCACGCCGCGGGTGCGCTGGAACGAGGAGAAGGTGCCCCACTTTTCGCGAAGCAGGTCGATGGTGTCGGGGTGGAACGGGTACGCCTTCTCCATCTTGCTCCGATAGGTCGCCTCGCTCGCTTTCGACGGGAAATCGTCGCGGTTCTTACGGTAGAGATCGAAATAGCGGCGGATGATCTCACTCTTTCGCTCCGGATCCAATACCTCGGAGAAAAGCCGGCGCTGGATCACGAGATAGATCTCCTCGTCCTTTACCGGTGTCTCGATCGTCTCCACGCGTCCGAAGATCTTATTGAGCTTCGCGAGGCCCTCCTCCTTCTTCGGCGTGAAATCCTCCAGCTCGCTCGAAGGAAGCGTCACCACCAGCATGCCGTTGGCCACGGGGCCCACCGCCTTCGTCAACTCGGTGAGAAAGGCGAAGGTCTGCGAGCCGAGATTGCTTTGTGCGTACTCGACGCCCAGTGCGCCCGCGATATACTCCAGGACCTCGTCGAAGAGGAGCACGAACGGCTGGTACCGCTCGAGGAACGATTTGAGCGTGCCTTTTCCCGGCGCCACCCGCTTCTCGTCGTTCGTGCGCAGTCGGTTATAGCCGTCCACACCGCCCAGGCGGTATGCGAGCTCGCCCCAGAGCGTACGGATATGGATCCCGTCCACCCGCCTGCCATCTTGCGCGTTGAAATGGTCGCAGGCAAGCACCGCGATCCTCGTATCTGCGTCGATGGGATCCACTCCCGCGGGAAGATACGAGCGGATACCGTCGCCGTTGACGATATAATGGTAGATAGACAACAGCGTGTGGGTCTTGCCGCCGCCGAACGGGGTCTGGAGCTCGATGATCGAGTCGCCCTTCCCCGCAACCAGCTTCTCGTAGACCCGGCCCAATACGGTTTTGATACCCACCGTATAATGGGTCTTATTCGCAAAGGTGATCGGGTCGCAATAATCGATGGGGGCATCGCCCGTGACCACATCGCCGAGATCTGCGGCGAAGATATTGAGCCCGAACTCCCTGTTCTTGATATCCTCGTGCGGCGCGATCACATCGTACCAATTGTCCATCTCAGTCCCCCATGAATGTGTCCAGGTTCTTTTGTTCGGGTTCCTTTTCCTTTAGCGTGGACGCTCCACTCATATACCGTTTCTTGCCCACCAATAACCCTTCCAATAGCTGTTTCTCTTTACTGCCGGCAAGCAAAGTCTCCGCGATCGCCTGGCAGTATTGCCAGAACGCGGCGTTGCCGCCCTGGCCCGTGGAGGCCAATAGCTCCTCGATCGCGTCGTGATTCCCCTCTTTCCAGAGCCGCGCGCATTTATGCATCACATCGACCACCGTGGTCAATTCCTTTATTTCATCCCGCTCGTGCGGGCCCAAGAGCCGGGCGTATTTCCGCGTGAGCTTCACGAAACCGTATCTATCCGAGAGCTCGCTCAGCTCCACGCCCATCCCGCTGGCGATCTTTCGCGCATCGTCGAACTCCACCTTGTTATCCAGATAGGTCCAACGATACGCGAGATAGAATTGTGACTCCTTGTCGATCTGCGCCGCGCTTGCATCCTTCAATAGGCGGTTCACCACGAAGTCGGTGGTGATCGAGCGGATAAAGGTCAATAGATCCTTCGTGGTCACAACCTCGCCGGAGTACCGCTCCACCCGCTCGTAACGGCTGTAGATCTCCATACCGGGACCGATGGCGGAGATGAAGAAATCGCCGCCGGCGATACCCTCGTTCCAGAACTGCTGCAATTTCTGCTCGACTTTCTCCTTTATCTGTGGCTGAATGTCTTTCCAGAAGCCAACAGATTCTCTTTCCGCCTTTCTACAGACCATGTAGATTGAGGAGGCGAGGGCGGCTGATGCTGCGGCTCGTAAGCGTCCTCGTCTTTCGGTATGGATCGGCCACGAAGCGGTAACCACAAAGCCGGCGTTTACTAATGAATTAAGAAGCGTCTCCCAGCCTTCAGTCGTTTTATGAGCGTAGACGATCGTTGCGACGCCGTTTTGCTTGAGGACTCTATATATTTCGTCAAATGAGCGGGAAAGCATAGTTTCGAAGAATTCAACGGAATTACTATGTCTAACTGGCTCTGCAATTACTTCTTCGCTTTTTGGTGTAAGAGGAGTAGAAAATAGATCTGGTAATATATCTCCACCGCATCTCTTTAACCATATGTAGAAAAAGTCAGATAAATCAGAATATGGGACATTGTCGTAATACGGTGGATCTGTAGATATTGCGTCAAAAATCCCATCCCTATATGGCAAATTTGTAGCAGAGGTTTGTTTTGTACTACTTTCTGTAGGCGTTTGAAAAGTTAGTTTTTCGATGACCTTCAAAGTACGATCAATGGCCGCATACCAACTGGCACCTTGTGGATTGAAAATATTTGATTCGGTATAATCCCACGCCATTGGGATTGCGTGCCTTCCAAAGGTATGAACAACACCCCGTCCGCCTGTAGGGTTCAACACACAAATCTTGGATGAAAAGTCGGCTACTCTACTTACCATTGCTGATAGGTAAGTTGCTACAGCTTTTAAAAAAGGATGCTTCTGATGATCACTGAGATCGTTCCTCACCTCAGTATATAGATTTTTAATCTTTTCTATAAATGTAATGAGTGCGAGCTTCTGCCGAGCATTAAATAAATCCTTCCATTTTGTAATTCCATACCTTTGGACTCGAAAACCTAGTGTACCGAGAGGTGGAAGGTTTTCATCTGGAAGAGGA
>CAZSUE010000515.1:0-4222 GCA_964609045.1 uncultured archaeon
GGTCGTTGCCCACCGAGAAGACGACGAGCGGCGTGTAGGGGTGGTCGGCGCTATTGAGCGCGCCCGCTGCCACCGCATCGAACCATCGCGCCTCGGTATCGTAATCGCCGTACCCGTCGTCATCGGTGAACATCCCGCCGACGCAGCTCGGGCCGCCGCCGTCGGTGACCGTGCCCCACGAGTTATGCGCCAGTTGGACCTGTGAGACATTGATCGCATGGCGGAATGCCATCTCGCCCTCGGTGATATCGAAGCTCTCTTTCCAGTAGGAGAAGAGCGTGGTTCCCGGCGCCGTGCCGCGAAGGTCGCGCCCGTCGGGCGCATCGTCCCCGTTGCCGGCGATAATGCCCG
Source organism: uncultured archaeon (assembly GCA_964609045.1). Taxonomy (GTDB): domain Archaea; phylum Thermoplasmatota; class Penumbrarchaeia; order CAZSUE01; family CAZSUE01; genus CAZSUE01. Next base: position 352 of record CAZSUE010000515.1, read on the forward strand.
CCACCATGGTGGCATGCGGATAGTCAGCCGGTGACCGCCCGTACGGGTCCCCCGCAGAGGAACCCTTCGGGTCGGCGAGATTCACACGACTCTTGAGCCCGTTATGCGAGGTGCGGATATCGGCGGAATCGTAGACCATCACATTGACATCGTTGCCGACCACAGAATAGGTGGGCCCGTCCATGCAGGGGTCGATGGCGCACTCGGGACGGTTGATATCGAGCTCGGGCGCGGTGAGGGTCGTGCCTGCGTCGGCGACACCCCAGTCGATCCACTGGACGCTATCGAAGCGGGCGAGCCGATCGAATAGCTCCAGCGCGTCCTGCGCCGCCACGGGGCCGATACGATAGCTATTGAGCACGGTGGAATACTGGTTCCAAGCGTCAGTAGGTGCGAAATGACGCAGTGTATCGTGCGCCTTTTCGGCGTTGACATCGGCAAAGAAGGTGACTTCGAGCTGTACTTCAGTGGCCGGGACCAGTGCTCGGAGGTTTGTCCGGCGCTGCGGCATGAAGCGGTCCGCGGGCTGGACGGCGCCGATTAAGCGGACGAGCGGGTCAAAACGAACGAATGCGCCGAGGCGGGATACGACGGGGGGCTGAAGCGCGACGAACCAGCTCTTGTCGTGGAGGTAGCCGTACCGGAGCAATATGATGCCGCTTGTGGCGAGCCTGGCACGCTCCTCGGCGCTCGGGATATGGTCGAGCTGGGCGATGGCGTGGAGCGTTGCGTTCGGCCCCCCATGTCTGCACTGTGCGAGGAGCGCGGGATCCACCTCGCCCGGTGTGGGAACGATGGTACGACCGTGGAGCGCGATCCTGTTACCGCTCGAGGGTGTTCTATCGTCGGTGGTCAAAGCCCGGAGGGGATCATCTGGGCGTGCTATCGACGGTGAATCCGTATATTCATACCGTTGTGGGGTCGGCTGCTGCGCGAAAACCGGCGCCGAATAGTCGAGGGTGGCACTGGTCGTGAAGGAGAGCAGACTGGTACCGATGAGAAGCACGAGCATGATAATAGGTGCGAGACTGGCCAAGCGCCTTTTTCGCCGTGTCATGGCCGATCGATAGCGAGGGGCGCTAATAAAGTTTCGCAGCATCGATCGCGATGATCGTTCTTGCACCGGTGCTAAGCTATTGGGCGGAGGGGGGTCGAGCATTTGTATCGATCAATGATCGTTCAACCGTCGCTGTGCGTCGAGTTGCCGCCGATGAACGGTCAGCAAGAGGCGAGCATGAGCATGAGCATGAGGATGAGCATGAGCATGAGCGGCCCGGCTTCAACTGACGGCACCCCGCCCCTGGCTGGGCTAACTCCAGAGGAGGTGCGATCCGGTACAGTAATTAGAATTAGATCGGCCTATTTCTCCACATCCATGAGGACCTTCCCATCCCGCAGCTCGATGATACGGTTCGTCCGCTCCGCCACTTTCCGATCGTGGGTCACGATAATGAAGGTCGTTTCGAACTGAGCGTTGATCGAGCTAAAGAGATCGTAGATCGTATCGGTAGTCTCCGAGTCCAAATTCCCAGTGGGCTCGTCAGCCAATATGATCTTGGGCTGGTTCATGAGCGCGCGTGCGATGGCGACGCGCTGCTGTTGCCCGCCGGACATGTTCGTGGCGAGATTCTCCTTTACCTCGGTGAGTCCCATAAGGTCGAGGAGCTCGTTGGCACGGGCCTCGGCCGTCTCGGACACAGCGCCTTTTTGGATCCGTTTCGGCATGAGCACATTCTCGAGCGCGGTGAACTCGGGGAGGAGGTAATGGAACTGGAAGACGAACCCGATGGTCTCGTTGCGCAACTGCGCCAATTGGTTCTTGCCCAGCTTGGAGGTGTCCCTCCCGTCGACAACCACCTCGCCCTTCGTCGGTCGATCCAGTGTGCCCATGATATTCATGAGCGTCGATTTCCCGCTGCCCGACTGGCCGATGATCGAATTGAACGACCCGAGCGCAAAGTCGAGGTTGATATCGAACAAAACCGGTGTCTCGACCGCCGTAAAGTAGCTCTTGTAGATGTGGGAAAGCTCGAGGACCTGGCTGCGTTCCGGATGCGTCTCTTTCTCCTGCTTAGCCATCGCGGATCACCTCGATCGGGTCGAGTTTGGCAGATTTGCGCGCCGGTATCAACCCCGCAAAGGTCGATGCAAGGATCGCAACGGCGAGGCTGATGAAGATATACGAGTAATCGACCGGGACCTCTGCGAAATAACCGGCGCCGATGGAGAACCCGAGGAACAGCCCCGTCCCGATGGCGGTCCCGATCAGCCCGCCGCCAACGCCGAGGATGAACCCTTCGGAGAGGAACACGAGACTTGCGGCGCGGTCGGTAATGCCCATTGCCTTGAGGATTCCGAGCTGTTTCGATTTCTGCAGCACGCTCACCGCGAGCACGCTCGCGATCGCGATCACCACCGATACGAGCACGAAGGTCTGGATCATGAGGCTCGAGGAGCTCTGCGCCTGGAGCGCGCTGAGGAGCTGTTGGTTGTTCTCGATCCAGTTCTCCACCTCCACAGTGGGGTCGGTAATGGTCGAGGCGACATCGCGAGCGATCGACTCGGCGTTAAAGACCTCGTCCACCTGCATCTCGATGCTCGTGATTTGGTCTCCCAGCGCAAAGATCTGCTGCACCGTATCGAGGTTGGTGATGATCCAGCCCTCGTTCAAGCGCGCCACCTCGAGATCGAAGAACCCGACGATGGTCACCTCGTGTCGCGACCCGTTCGGGGTACTGATCCAGACACGTTCGTTCAACTCTGCGTTCAACTCCTCGTTGAGCTCGCGCCCGACCATGATCTCGCCCTCTGCGTCGGGCATGGCGCCGTCGTAGGTCCGATCGCTGATGTCGTAGATTTGGTCCGCGTCATCGAGATCGAACCCGCGCACGAGCACCGGCTCGGTCACATTCGCGAAATTGATAAAACCGTTCTGGTCCGCCGCGACAGATACGGTGCTCAATCCACCGATATCGTCGATCTCCTCGACCATGGGTCGCCAGTCGTCGATGGTGGCGTTATCCAGCGTGGAGAGGACGGTAACATGCGAGGAGTTGCCGACCGTTTCGAGGACAAGACTGGCTTGGAGCGTATTGAGAAGGAGCCCGACGAATAACTGGACGCCGATCCCGACAGCGATCCCGAGTACGATGAGTATCGTCTGACCCCGCGAGGAACGAAGGAACCGAAGTGCGATCCTGAACGACAACATTAGCGCCGCACCTCCTTTGCGAACGCTTCGAGTTCCTCGAAGGTCTCGAGCATCCGATCCGCGCCGATGGTGCGATAAGCGTCAGGGTTGCGCCTAAACGCGTCGCCGCCGACGACGATAATCGGCGTCATTTCGCGCTTCGACGATGTCGCGTCCCTGATCATCGCGATGATACGCTGTGCCGCTGCGATATGATAGAAATTCGTGACGCTGATAGCGACGATGGCCGGCCGGAGATGCGCGATGGCGGACCGCACCACCTCGCAGGGGGTGTTGGCACCCACATAGGCGACGTCGAACCCAAGGAGCGTGAAGAAATCGGCCACCATCCGGGGACCGAGTTCGTGATATTCATCCGTGGGGCAGACGACGAGCACGCGCAGCGCGGTGTCGAGCGCGCGGCGGTCACGTTCCTCGAGGATGTGAGGATAGGCGCACTCCATGATGGTGCGTACGATCGAGGTACGAAGATGCTCCTTCCAGATACAAAGCGATTCGTCGTCCTCCTCACATTCCATACGGTTGAGCGCCGGCGCGAGCAGCTTGGTATAAAGGGTGATGATGTCGATGGCGCCGCTCTCCAGTTTCTCCAGCGCGAAACGGACCGCACCCGGTTTATCCTCCGCAGCAAGCAATGTGATGAACTTGTCGTAGAACAAT
>CAZSUE010000516.1:0-4216 GCA_964609045.1 uncultured archaeon
ATATCGTAGCGTGTGTGAAGGGCGCATATTTCCAACGGATGAATGAAGCTATAGTGTGGGCCCGGGATCGGATTAGCCGCGTCAAAATAGGATCTGCGGACACTTCCTCCGAATTGAAAAAAAGCACTCTCGCGTCATGGTGTTTGGGATCTACTGTGGGGCTTAGATCATAAGGAGCCAATGGCGCGCTGCCGCTGGTTATCTTTCGCTTTTTACCCGTTCTTATTCTTATCGTTCCATCGGCCCATTTCTCTGTTCCCGCTTTTGCTCCTGCTCCGTTCCTTGCTGGGCGAGATAGAGTTCGAGATAGTTCCCGCCCTTATCGAGCAGCTCCTCGTGCGTACCGCTCTCCGCCACCTTCCCGTCGGCGATGACGTAGATCCGGTCCGCTGCAATGATGGTGGAGAGCCGATGCGCGATGACGATGACGGTACAATCGCGCGCGAGGTCGGCGATAGCGTCCTGGATGAGCCGCTCGGAGAGCGAATCGAGCGAGCTGGTCGCCTCGTCGAGGATTACGACCTGCGGGTCGCGAAGGATGGCGCGCGCGATGGCGATGCGCTGCATCTGGCCGCCGGAGAGGCGCATACCGCGGTCGCCAATCCGGGTATCGTACCCGTCCGGGAGCGCCTCGATGAACGGGTGCGCGTGCGCTTTTTTCGCCGCGGCGATCACTTCCTCCTCCGGGTAGCTTTCGCCGAAGGTAATGTTCTCGCAGAGGGTGGCGTTGAAGAGATACGGCTCCTGGCCGACGAACCCGATCTTCTCGAGCCACGAGGCGCGCTCGAGCTCTTTCAAGTCGATCCCGTCGATGGCGACGGCCCCGTGGTCGGGATCGAACAGTCGCACCAATAGATTGATGATCGTGCTCTTGCCCGAGCCCGACGCGCCGACGAGCGCACTCATCTCCCCCTTCTTGAACCGCAGCGTCAGCCCCTCGAGCACCGATTCGCGATCGGTATAGGCGAAGGTCACCCCATCGAAGTGCACCTCGCTCCGGAACTGTTCGAGTTCGCGCGTGCCGTCCTCGATGGTCTTCAGCGGCGCATGGAGCGTGTCGTAGACCAGCTCGAGGTTCGGCAGCTGGTTGATGATGGTAAGGAGGAGGTTCCCGAACGAGGTGAACCGTGGGAGGAGCCGAAAGACGGCGTACCCGAACGCACCGAACACCGGCAACACGCTTTTGAAATCGTACGGGAAGAGATACTTGAGCACGATGGCCATACCGCCGATGGTCGCATACATGACGAGGTCGAGAAAGATGCGCGGCACGGAGGACCAGATCGTATGCTTGCGCAGCGCGGTGTAATCCTTCGCGATCAGCGCGCGGTATTTCTTCGCCCAGTACGATTCGCGCAAATAGATCTTGATCGTGCGTATCCCGCCGATGAACTCGCCGAGGAGCGATTGCTCGCCCTGTTTCGCCGTTGCACGATCGCGACCGAACCGATACGCCTTGCGTTTGCCGATCCAGCGCGTCATGATATAATAGACCGCGCCCAGCCCGAGCACGGCGAGGGTCCCCCACCATGAGAGCGCGAAGAGGAGGATGAAGATCTGGACGGCGAGGAGGATGTCCGAGAGCATGGTGGAGATCGCGATGAGCGTGCGCGAGAGCGATTCCGGCGCCTCATGCGCGTTATAGATGAGATCGCCCTGCTTGTGCTGGACGAAGAATTCGTAATCGGCGTCGAGATAGCGCGCAAAGAGGCGGTTGCGGTTGCGCTCGAGCACGGTCGAGATCACACGTGCGCGAAGGAGCGCCTCGAAGACGCGCAGCAGTGCGACGATGAGCGCGAGACCGATGAAGAAGAGTGCCGCGGACGCGAACTGGTCGGTGATGGGGATGATATCGTTGATGCGCTCGAAGATACGAAAAAAGATGTTCGATTCGCTCACGGAGACATCGAGCCCGTAATTGAAGATATGGTAGAGCACGACGATATTGAAGCTGTCGGCTGCGCCGATGAGGAGGCTGAGGACGAACAGCCCGACGACGCCGCCCTTATTGGGGCGGAGGAAGTACCACAGTACCCGCAATTTCGAGCGATCGAGGCCTTTGAGGATCGACACTTTCCGTCACCTATGAATGAAACATGCACCTGCACCGTGGTGGTGCAGCATGCGAGCGGGTGAAGGTTCCATACGGATATGAACCTGTCGATTAGATCGGTGGCGGACGCAGGGAAGGGTGCTTAGTTTTCCACAGTGCAAGATTCATTGGGAGAAAGTTGTCTAGATGGTGAGGGGAGGAATCCAGGGGGCGAGTGGTCGAGGGAGTGATTGAACAATGGCATCGTCGGGCGGTATGGTGGTTGGCTTTCGCTGCCCTGGGCAATTGGAGATTGGAGGTGCAGAGGTCGAGAACCGGTTTAGTTAGGGGTGGTTAAGCGAGGATATAGGTGCGGAAGGCCATATCGATCTATGTCGGGGAAGGCTGGACCGCTACCCGGTTGGAGCTGTCGAATGAGTCCCATGTATCGCTCGTTTTATTCCAAGCTTCGCCTGAGGAATAGGTATCTTCAGGGGAGTCGATGGTGGAATTTTTTGCCCAATAATAGCTTGATGTGCTGGTATCAGCGAGCGATGCGACGATGGCGTAATATTGCCCTGCAACAACTGTAACAGATGTGTCGAAGGTGATATTGACCCACCGACCAATATCTGTATTGATAGTAGCTGCATCGACCGTAGCTGATGCATTAATTTCGCCAGTCGGTGGACCACCATCGGTTTCATTAGTTTGGAGTTCGACAGTTAACGGCTCGTTTGGTCCAGAGGAACTGTTCCTCAAGTAGAGACTAACCTTATAGAGTTCACCACTCTGCTCTACTTTGAAGGTCTGAGCGTATTGTTGAAATCCTCCCCCTGCTGAATATATCTCACCCCAATTGTCGTCACCATGATCTTCCTGCGCCGCGTCGAGGTATTCCACCAGTTCCGCCGGCGTGCTCGATTCCACCGACACGGTATCTTGATAGATCACCTTCTCGGCGGGTTCGTAGACGACGCGGACATAGAACGACTCCGCGGGCCAGTCGCCGTCGGAGAGGAGCGTCTCGGGGATCATCGCTTCGGATACGATGAGGCTCTCGCCGGCGTCCCATTTCGACGGGTCCTCGTTCGGTGTGATCTGCGACGACGATATCGCCCACTGTCCCAGAATACAGCGCATAATTAATGTAGCCGGATGAGCATTACTTAACTATGGCACGACCGCGGAGCAAGGTAGATATCACATGCCAAAATCCCAACTGTGAATTTTTCCTTATTCAGGAAGGAAAAGACATCCTTAAACGAGGAAAGAACTGTGCGGGACATCAGAGATACTTCTGTAACCACTGTAGAAAATGGTTCTTGGAGACTACTAACACCCCACTTTATCATAAACATCTCTCAAAGGAAAAGATCATCTCCATATGCAAACTTCTTGTTGAAAAGAATGGGATTAGGTCAATTGAACGAATAACTGGCCATCACCGAGACACAATTGGACATCTTCTTGAAGATTTGGCAGAGCAGGCAGAGATAGTAAATGAGATGCTACTTGTCGAGGTGGGGTTGGACCCATGTGAACTCGATGAAATGTGGACTTTCTTAAAAAAAAACAAAAGAAAGTTGAGCCAGAAAGCCCAAACGCAGCTGAAGAAGGTGATATGTGGATATTCACCTGCGTGAAGCGGGATTCCTATCTCCTCGTGGGTTTTGTCGTCGGTAAACGGACATTGGAGACTTGCCGGAAGATGCTGAACAAGGTCTACGAACGATTACAACTACCTTCGCCATCAAATCCGGTTGTATTCTTTTCAGATGGCCATGAGGATTACCTAACGGTCCTTCCCGAGCTCTATGCAATTCCATGCATGAAATATGGACAGTTGATCAAAACCATCGAAAAGGGCCGGATGGTTAAGAAAACGAAGCGAGTGAAGTTTGGAGATCTTGATCCAAATGATATTGAGACCACCAATGTGGAGAACATGAATAGCATTCTCCGAGAACGTATTGGTCGGCTCGTGCGTAAGACCAAGTGTCATTCGAAGAAGAAAAGTCGATTAGAAAACGCTTTTGAATTCTTTAATTTCCATTGGAATTGTATGGATCCATTGCCCTCTGGAGCAACGCCTTGTATGCTTGAGGGTCTAACCGGCCATCCTTGGAGTTGGGACGATTTTTTATTGTTCCATTATGCGCTGTAAGTTGGGACAGTGCCAAA
>CAZSUE010000517.1:0-4211 GCA_964609045.1 uncultured archaeon
GAAAAGAAGAAGGCGTTCCTCGATTGAGCGTGTGATCGGCGCCCCGACCCAGATGTGCGGGGTGCATCGTGAGCGAAGAAGAATTGGATATTTGATGGCAGCTTTGGGAGGAGTAACGGACAATGGCGAAGACAACGACCGACGATATGTTCAGTTCACGATGGGGGCTGGTCCTCACCGCGATGGGTGCTGCCATCGGCACGGGCAATATCTGGCGCTTCCCGAAACAGGCGGCGGCCAACGGTGGCGGTGCGTTCCTCATCGCATGGGTCATCTTCCTGTTCGTCTGGTCGATCCCGCTGCTGCTCACCGAGTTCGCTATGGGGAAGCACACGCGCATGGGCACCGTGGGCTCGTTCGGCAAGCTCATCGGGAAGAAATACACTTTCATGGGCGCGTGGATGGCGTTCGTCTCGGTTGCCATCGGGTTCTACTATGCCGTGGTCATGGGCTGGGTGATACGCTATTTCCTCGTCGCAGCCAGCGGCGGGCTCGCCGGCGGCGTGGATACGCAACAGCTCTGGGCGTCGTTCATCACCCAGCCGTGGCTGGTGGTGATCTTCCAGTTCTCGGCCATCGCGATCACTGCCGTCATCGTGCATCGCGGTATCGCGTCCGGCATCGAGCGCGCCAATATGTTCCTCATGCCGACGCTCTTTGGGCTGTTGATCGCGACGATGATCTGGGCGCTGATGCAGCCGGGGGCGCTCATGGGGCTTCGCTACCTCTTCGTCCCCCGCGTCGAGTATCTCACACGAGCGAGTACGTGGATCAACGCGCTCTCGCAGAGCGCCTGGAGTTGTTCGGCGGGGATGGGGATGGCGATCACCTTCGCCGTCTATATGAAGCGTCGCGAAGATACTGCGCTCAACGCGGTCATCACCGGATTGGGGAACAACGCGATATCGCTCATCGCCGGCATCACGGTGATCTGTACCGTGTTCGGGCTCTCGGCCAACCTCGCCGCGGCGAACGAAGCGATCAACGCCGATCCCACCTCCATCACCTTTATCTATCTCACGAAGCTTTTCACGCAGATGCCGGGCGGGTCGATCATCGCGGCCGTCTTCTTTCTCGGAACCGCGTTCGCCGCGCTCACCTCGATGCTGTCGACCTACGAGATCGCCACGCGGAACTTTATCGATGCGGGTTGGTCGCGCGCGAAGGCGGTGAAGGTCCTTTCCGTTGCCATCTTCGTACTCGGGCTCCCGTCGGCCATCATCATCACGAACATGGACGGACTTCCCATGGCGGCGTTCCTCGACAATCAAGATCAGGTGTGGGGCTTCGGGCTGATCCTCAGCGGCGTGTTCGTCGCGTTCACGGTCTGGAAATACGGTGTGAAGCGGTTCCGTAACGAGCTGATCAATACCGAATGGAACGATATCACCATCGGGAAATGGTGGGAATATATCGTGCTCTTCGTGTTCCCGACGCTCTTTACGGCGCTCTTTTCCTGGTACTTCTATCAGACCTGGACCGCGCCGGAGCAAGAGCTGTGGTGGCTCAACGGCCCCATCGCCTTTGGGCTCCTCATCGTCCAGTGGTTCCTCGTGCTCTATCTCTTATTTAAATATCGGTACTGGTTCGCGCGCAAGCTCGGATTGTGACCCCCGGCATAAGCGCTGGCAGCTTCCCAGTGCACTGTTCGGGAGCAGTGTGCTTTAATAACCAGGCTGCAATACCGAACTGGCGTTGTGCGCGTAAATCGGCGTGGCGAGGTGTTCGTGTCCGCGCCGCAGATTATGGGCATGGTGCTCGTTCTCCCCGCGTTCCTCCCCTTCCCACTTCAGCTCACCTCGAAGATCTGAGCGAGGTATGGTGTATGGCCGACGAAGACGAGTCACAGGGATCCGATCTCACCTGGCACACGAAGCTGTTCTACGGCCAAGGCCAGTTCGGTGCGTTCGCAGTGATGGAAGCGATGAGCATCATGCTCCTCTACTTCTATTCCCCGTCGCCCAGCTCGCCGCTCCCCATCGTTCTCGGCGCTGGGCTCGTCGGTATCGCCCTGGGCGTCGGCAGCGTGGTGGACGCGGTGGTGAACCCGATCGTCGGTTATTACGGCGATCAGCTGAAAACGCGCTGGGGCCGTCGCCGACCGTTCCTCCTTTTTGCCGCCATACCGTTCGGCATCTCGTTCATGCTCCTCTGGACGCCCCCAGTGGACTATCCCGACGATATCGGGTTCGGCGGCGTGAGCGCATCGGGGCCGGTCGTCTTCGCCAACGAGACGCTGACGGTGCACGCGGTGGTGGCGAACTATGGCAGTTATACGGAGGAGTTTACGGTAGAAGCGACGACGGTCCGGCTCGGCACCGATGTGAGTGGGCTTTTCGATATGAACACGGAGCCCGGTACCGGATATGTCGGCACCACAGAGTACCGGAGCGAGCTCCTCGCCGCGGGAACGGTTACCAATACCTCGCGTCACCCGACAGAGCTCGGGTTCGGAAAGAAATCGTTGATGACGATTTCCGTCGATACCGGTCGCTCGGCGGAGGGCTCGGCGGTCGGCGGGCATTACGCGACGGTATTGGAACTGACAAGATCCGATGAGCCGCTCTCCGACGCTGAGGAGGGGAACAATGTAGCGGTCTGTTATTATACGGTCCAAGATGACGCGATGATGGAGAATGTCTCTCATCCACAGTTCGTGTCGGTGGCCGAGCCGGTACAGGAGCTGGTCGCGTCCAACGACCCCACCATCCTCAACCAGCTCTCTTGTGAGCTCGCTTTTCCGAACGGGTCGACACAGAATGGTTCCGAGACCTATAGGGTGAGCTGTAGCGTCCGTCATGGGACCGACCGCGGGGCTCAGGCGGCGGTTGCGCCGTTTTTGAGCAGTGGCAAAATTATCTTCGAATCGAACCAGACCGTCTCCGCCGCCGACATCCAACAGTCCCCCGGTACGCGGTTGAATTGGACGGTGCCGCTCGACCATGCCGAGGTACGGCTGAGAACGCTCACCGTGGAGTATGTGATATGGTCGGAGGGGGATGAAAATGGGTCCGATGCGAGCGACGCGGAATTGATCCAATTGCACCAGTCGTTCATCACCGTCGACGACAATGTGCGGGTGGAGAACCAAGACCCACTCCCCACCTTCATCTATCTCATCGTGATCATGATCCTCTTTTCCGCGATGTATTCCTGCATCCTCAATCCCTATCTTTCGCTCCTCCCAGAGCTGGCGGAGCCGGGCACGAACGAGCGCGTCGAACTGAATACCTGGAAGAACCTCTTCACCCTTCTCGGGATGGCGTTCGGTCTCGTCGGCTCGTTCTTCCTCGGCTATTCGCTGGGATTCCCGCTCATGGGTGTGATCCTCGGCGCGGTCAGTATCACCACCGTCCTCCTCACCTTCGCCGGTGTGCGCGAGCGGACGGATTATGTCCCCGACGATACCGGCCCCACGCTCCGCTATGCGCTTACCGAGACATTCAAGAACAAACAATTCTTGATCCACATTGCCTATTATATGGTTATGATGTTCGGCTTCCGTATCCTCATCGCCGGTATCCCGTATATATTGACGGAATTGCTCCAGATGGAAGGCGATTATATGCCGTTGGGGGTGACGATCATCTCCGCGCTCGCGTTCCTCCCCTTGGTGTTCAAGATGACGGAGCGGTTGGGGCGCAAGCGGAGCCTGATGATCATTCTCCTCGCATGGACGGTCATCCTTCCTTTCGTCGCCATTCTCGGCTACAGCCCGATACCGGCCTATATCGTCGGTATGGCTATCTTCGTTGCCATCGGGTTCCCGCTGGCGGGGCAGTTCCTCCTCCCCGATACGATCCTCTCCGATATCGTCGACCTCGACGAGGTGAGGACCGGCTATCGTCGCGAGGGAATGTATTTCGGCGTGCAAGGGTTCATCATCAAGCTAGGGAGCGCCGGCGGCATCGCGTTCGTCGGGTGGGAGCTGCAACTGCTCGGCTCCGGCGCGCACGACCTCGGGCTCATCCTCCTCGGCCCCATCGGCGCGGGCTGTACGCTCGTATCGTTGCTGATCCTCTCGCGGCTGCGGGTGCGCGAGGATATGAAACGCGAAGAGATCGATAAGATCAAGCGGAAACGGTAGCGGGGTGCGGTGTGCGGGGAGCGGTGAGCGGTTAGCGGGGTGCGGTGAGCGGTTAGCGGTGTGCGGTGAGCGGTTAGCGGTGTGCGGTTAGCGGGGAGCGGTTAGCGGTGTGCGGGGAGCGGTG
>CAZSUE010000518.1:0-4201 GCA_964609045.1 uncultured archaeon
TATCCGGCTGTTACATAAAGTGGGATGTATGTAACAGGCTGATAGGTGGGTGGACTCGCGCCCTACTCACGCTGAGGTACTGACCCAATGCTATCCGGCTGTTGCATAAAGTGGGATGTATGTAACAGGCTGATACCTGAGTAGGCCAGTACCGCACTGACGATGCCGTCGGCACCGGAGCTACCCGGCGTTCATCTCATAGACACCAAGCTCTGGCGCGTATTGCCACCCCTCTTCTTCGAGCAGCTCGCGACCGTCGATCACCACAAAATCGTCGGTCTGAAAATTATACCCGCAGCGTCGGCAGGTCCTTATGAGTGACCCGAACGGGACGGTCTGTTCCTTGCACACCGGGCAGAGATACCGAATATATTGCTCGATGGTAACGAAGAACGCATGATCGTTCTTACAGACCCACCCATCGAACCGCACGCGCACCTCGGTGACCACGCGCTTCGTTATCTTCATCTGCCCGTACTCGGCACCCTCCACCGGCACATTCTTCCCAAGAAGGTTGAAGACGAACTCGTTCTCGTTCATGGGCAGCATCTTCGCATCGCAATGCAAGCATTTCGTCCCGGTATCGATCTCCTCGCCCAGTTCCGCATAGGCCATACCGTAAAGTGTATCGAGGTCCACATCGTCGCCACGGCGCTTGGCCTCTTTACGGCGCTGCGCGAGTTGATGCGCTTGGATATCGTAGCTACACTTCGGGCACACGGCCGGGTATTTCCCCTCACCAAGATATGCAGAGCAGTTTGGACAGTACGGCATACGGTGGGGCATTATTATAGTTACTTAAAATATTTTGGAATGATGGAGCGGAGGTTGCCATTTTTATCGAGCCGTCGCATCGGTCCTCTTCCCCGTCGCGCTCGTCCCGATGGCATGCTGTGGATGAGGACAGCGTTGGTAGAACACTCTCTTCGGTTGAAACATAAATATAGGTTTGGCCGCGCCTTCGTTCTCGGTCAGCTACAGATGGAAGGTGACCGCGGCCGATAGGAGGAAGCGCTTCAGAGATTCACCCACGCCACCAAGCTCGATTTGACCAATACGGACGCACATCGGGGCAGAAGCGTCTCGCTGATGGAACGGGTGCGATACGACGAGGCGCTGGCCGCGGCAGAGGATGCCACTCAGCACGACCCAGTCGACCCAGTCGACCCGACGACCCGACGACCTTGACACAGCTTGGTGAAGTCCACGGTGCGCTGGGGCGTGGGGAGGAGTCGGTGTTGGTGGAAGCCATTGACCGCGCCATCAGGCTCGACCCGCTCGAGGAGCGGTATTTCGAAAAAGGTGACGCGCTTTTCGAGCAATGATCCTCCTGCGAGGCTATTGTCGGGGTCTTGTCGAGGTCCCGTCTCGTCCAGGCATACCGGACCCTAGCGAACGCACAAATAGTACCGGCCAACCATGTGGGACAGGGTAGGATGGATGGAGAACGCGGATCGGAAAATTATCTCGCAACCTTCCGACAATAATAGTCGCCAACGGAGAAAGGAATGCAAATATAACTAAAACATAACTGAACAAAAAAAGAAAGGGGAAGATAGAGAAAAAGGAGAAAAGGAAGAAGAAAGAAAAAGGAAAAAGTGGTGAACGAACGTCAAACATCGTCGTTCGTCATCGCCGTTCAGGCGGTCAATGGTTCCGGTTCCTCTTGCGGCTCCGGCTCCTTTGCCGCAGCCGATTTCTTGTCTTTGCGCTTTGCGCGCAGCGTCGTCAGCACCCGTATGATGATGAGGACGCCGAAAGTGAAGATATAGAGGAGGAGCTCGAGTAATACGAAGATGAATTTCGTAAACCCGCCCTTCTCTGGATACTTGGCGGGGAGATAGAAGAGCTTCGCCTTACAGGTGCGCATATCGAAGAATTTCGCCTCGCCGGCTGCGGCAGCCACCTCCTCGTCATCACGCTTTGCGCGCGCGCTCGGTGTGGGCGGTTTCGTGCGTCGACCACGCTTTCGTCCCCTCCCGCGGGACGGTGGCGCCGCTCGTGACGGTTCGGGTCGCCGCTTTGGAGGTGCGCCGCTTGTTTCGGTCGCGGTAGCGGCTTCGAGATAGCGTTCGTCCTCCTCCAGCAACTTCAGTTTCTCCTCCTGGACATATTCCTCGGGGATATAGAGGTCTTCGCCGTACTTTTCGCGATAGCGCTCTTGGATCGACACCGCGCGTGCGGGGCGCTCGGACGCGCTCATCAGATCGATCTTACGTTCGATCGATTTGATCTCCATCGGGCTCCTTTTGAACCATGCTGGTTCTACTGGCCGGTCCTCTTCGCGTCGTGGGCGCGGTGCGCGTGCTCCACGCGGCCGCTCGCGCCGCTCCTTTGGCGCGGAAGGGGCGCGTCGCGACCGTTTCGGACGCTTCTCACGCTTGACCCGTTTCGACGCTTTTTTCACCTTCTGTGATCGTCGTCGTGTACGGCCGGTTGGTTTCTTTGCCTTCCTAGCCATTTAAATCCCACACTGGGTACCGATGACGAGAGCATAGTGATTGACTGTTATAAGGGTTTCCGTGGCCCAATCGATCGAACGGGGTCAATATGGTGGCCACGGCGGGGGAACGGCGCGTAAACCGAAACGGCCGTTACGCCGGACATGACCAGCGCCTTTCGCGTACCGGAAATATTTATACCGTGTTTTGACCATGACATCGTCGCTCCGGCCAACGGACCGGTTAGGGGTGATATCGTCGTGGGTACGAAAGATACACTGCGTTGGAGCTTGAATAGGTACCGACTCCGTCGGAAAGTATGGAGCCTGAAAAATCCGTACTGGCTCGAGGACGACACCGAAAACAAGCTCGGGTTCACCAACCGAAAAGCGTTCGCACTCCGCGACGAGATTTAGCTTTCCGAGCCCGACCGTGGCGGGAAACAATTGTTCCAGCTCAAGCAGCAGAAGGCGAAGATGTTTCGCGCATACGGTGTTACCGATATGGTAGATGAGAGACCGATCGGGATCCTCAAACGTGACCATTTCAAATCCGAGCTCGGCGGCGATCAGTGGACGATATTCGATTTCTCCGGCGAGCTATTAGGCGGCGTCTACGAAAGCACCGGTCGGGGGTTGGCGCGCGAACATATCCCCGGGCTCGGGCTGACCGTGGCGATGAAGATGACGTTCGAGCTCCACGGGCAAGAAGC
The DNA here is from genome assembly GCA_964609045.1 of uncultured archaeon. Lineage (GTDB taxonomy): Archaea > Thermoplasmatota > Penumbrarchaeia > CAZSUE01 > CAZSUE01 > CAZSUE01. The sequence continues at coordinate 3,154 of CAZSUE010000518.1, forward strand.
GGGCCATATCGCGCAGAGCAAGAAATTCATGGGCGACCGCTGGGATATGGACTGCTCCGGTGCGCCGCGCGACATCGACCGCTGACTCCTCATCGCCGCGATGATCATCATGGCCGTGGCCGAACAATATAATAACTGAGTACTGGATACTGAGGACGGAACGCTCTTCGGTGGCCGTTGGAACCATTTGTGGCGCGCCGACGCTACCGTCGGCAACGAACGACGCCGGCGCCGACGGGACCGTGGATATGACCGAGACGGAGGAGCGGGTCCCGATCCTCGGCCGCTGCACTACCCGCTGGTGACGACGATGTACGCGCCGCATGGGATGTATGCATGGGATTTTTGGGTTGTCCCCACCGAGGACGAGTACCATTTATTTCATCTCCAGGCACCGCGCTCCCTCCGGCCTTCCGAGCGCCACGACCATGCCACGGTCGGTCATGCGGTCTCCTCCGATCTCATCGACTGGCGCTATGAGGGCACCGTCCTCAAAGCGGGCGCGCGCGGCAGCTGGGACGATCGTTGCATCTGGACCGGCTCGATCCTCCCCTATCGTGATCGGTACTATTTCCTCTATACCGGCCGCAACCGCGACGAGTTCCTCATCCAGCGTATCGGGCTCGCCGTCTCGGACGATCTCTACGCATTCGAAAAGGTGGCCGAGAACCCGGTGCTGACAGCGGACGCGCGGTGGTACCAGACTGCGCGCGCGCGGCTCAATATCGAGGATTGGCGCGACCCGTTCCTTTGCCTCATCGACGGGCGGATCACCGCATTGATCACAGCGCGGACCGCGGTTCCCGACAGTATATCCACACCACGATTGGCGCTCTCGTATCTGCGCGAGTACCTCACGCTGATGACACCGTTGGGGCTGGATCGGTGGTGGTATCCTCGCGGGCCGCTCGCCGGACGCGGGTGCATCGCGCTCGCGAGCTCGAACGATCTCTATCAATGGAAGGTGCACCCGCCGCTGGTCGCGCCTGGGACCTATGGCATGATGGAATGCCCTGCGCTCTATGAACATGAAAAGAACTGGTACCTC
>CAZSUE010000519.1:0-4197 GCA_964609045.1 uncultured archaeon
ACCGACCGGCGAGAGCGCCGCAGCACAGTACATACAGAAGGCAGCCTCGGGCGGGTTCGACTTGCCACAGGAACGGCAGATATTCGAATTCGAAGCCAGTGTCCGCACCTCCCCTTCGCTCCGTCGTCCAACGCATTATATCGTTAGGAACCGAACTGCTTGGCGCAATACTCGCAAATGCCGTCCTTCGGCTTCTCGTGCCCGCACCACTGGCACCGTTCGGTCTCCACCGCATGCGGCTCGACCTCATCCTTACCCTTACCCTTACCCTTACCCTTACCCTTACCCTTACCCTCATCCTCGGTCCCGGTCTCGATAGCGCCTGCGTCCGCGCCGTCCACCGTCCCGTTGGACCGCGCCACCGACCGGCGTACTGGTGTCACGGGCATGGACCCGACAGACGGGGCGGTTGCGGGCGCATCGCGCTTCTTTTTCTTCATCTTTTTCACGCGTTTTTTCGCGCTCCCACTTCTATTGGCGGGACATTTCCGCACTTTCTTGACGACCTTGCGTTCACCCGCCCCCGCTCCTACATCTGCGCCCTTCTCACCCGCTTCGCCGTGACCATCACTGTCGGGAGCTGCGGGAGACGCGGCGCGGTCCGCTTTGGCGCCGGGTGCCGTCTCATCCACATCCGCATCCGCATCCATATCCACATCCGCTCCGTTCGGGTCGGAAAAGAGCTGACTATAGATCTTTTTGGAGAGGACCTCGCTATTGGCCATGGATGTTTCGGTCGAATGCGTGAAGATATCGTCGACGGCGCGCTTGGCGCCCCCAACGCCAGGTTTGCCCGCGGGCTCCTTCGCGAAAGGGCGCTCCGATGCACGACCGGCGCTGTCGGCGTCCGGTTCTGGCCCACTTTCGCGCTGAGCGGCGGTTCCATTGGTGACGCCGACCGCTCCCGTTCCCGTTTTCTCCTCGCCATGCTCGACGACGGCACCGTCTTTTGTGGGCGCCGATCCTTTTGGCGTCCCTGATGCGGCTCCAACCTCGACGCCACCCGCCAGCTCGGCGTTGGATTCTATTCCAGGTCCAAATCCAAATCCAAATCCAAGTCCCGGTCCCGGTTCAGGTCCAGGTCCAGGTTTAGATCCAGGTTTAGGTCCAGGTTTAGGTTCAAGTTCAGGTTCAGGTAGAGTTCCAATTTCAGTATCCGCATCAGCTCCCACCACCGTTTCTTCCACCTCCTCCCCCTTACTCGCTGTTCCGGCATCTGGTGCGGCTTCGGTTTCCGCGTCATCGTTTTCATCGACAACGGGACTGAACGCGATAGGACCTGCCGCCGCCGGCGTCGGTCCGCTCGTTTTGTTCAATCCTTTTTTCTGTTTGCGACCGTTGGCGCGCCCTTTCAGCTCGCCGGAGAGCTTCGCCTCGTACCGCACGAACTGTGATTCGACGAACTCGAGGTCGCGATCCATGATACGCTCCAGCGGTTTGACATGGTACCCCGCCGCGCGCCAGCGTTCCAGTTTCCGCCGCAACTGGGCCCACCGCTCGTGGACGATGAGCACATTCTCGTCCTCGAGCCCTTTCGGGAGGTGCTGCGCATCGTAGATCGGTTTTTCGCGGATCGAGCGCGGATCGCCCAGATCGGCACGCTCTTCATACGACCCATTGGCGCTGCCAGGACCTCTCCTCAACCCCCGTTGCGTCTGCACCTGGGCCACCACCTCGCGCAACCCCTTTTCGAACGCGTCGGGGGAGACACTGGATCGCGATGCTTGCCGCGTCCTATCGGCTGGTTTCGGGACCGAAGGAGGCTCCATGCGCTCTTTGCGCTGTTTGCGCTTACGCGGCGGCGGCCCCGCAACCCCCCAGATCCAGGTCGTCCTCCGCCGGAATTTTGCACGGTCGCGCTCCAGTTCCTTCACATTCTCGCACCGGATCAGCTCGAACCGCGCCAGCAGTTCGTCGGTCCGATCCAGTGCTACATTGAGATGATGTTCCTCGCCGTCGATCAAAAGATAGCAACAGACCGGGACGCTTTTCGGCGCCATTCCTTCCCGGAACTCGCAGGCGAGGATATTGCGGATCCCCAACGAGCAATAATCCATCCCGAACCGATGCTTATCCTGCGCCGGCATCATGACGAAACGGTGGGTATTGGCGCCCGGCATCTTCTTCCTCGAATCCTTTTTCAACGTCTGGATATGCGTCATACCCTCCATGGGGGAGAGGAAGAGGAGCCGGCGGTTGGTCAGATAGAGTGTCCCTGGCATACTGGGGAGGAACACCGGCTCGCCGCCGTAGAACAGCCACCCCGTCGAGATCTTGATACTGGAGTGCGGTGATGTGACGAGTATCCGCTCTTCACGGCGAAGAAGCGGGTTACCCCCATCGTCATAGATCACGCCACGACCCTCGCGGTCACCGTATTTCATTGCCCTCCCCATTGTATTATATAAACAAAGGAAAATTGATCAACGATCTGGATTAGAATTATGGTCGAGACCGGTTATATGTTTTTGGTTCCACCACCACGAAAAGTGTGCGAGAAACGGTGCTGGCTGGAATATTATTGGCGAGAGAAAACGCGTTCCATCTCCCGCATGGGCGTGCCTTTCAATATTTAGAATTTGCGGAAAATCATTATAGAACGATCGGCGCAGGGGATCGCGGCGGCCGACTCACCGCTCGGCGGGCGGGTGGCGCAAGAGCCAGGTGCATCCCCTATCGGTGTCCTTACCAAAAACCAAATAGCGGCCGAGGGATACCGAACCGAGCCCTATGCTCGAACGATTCGCGGGCCTGGTGGAAGAAAAACCGTACCACATCGTCGTCGCGGTGGCGCTGGTCTCCTTCTTCTTTTCGCTCCAGCTGACCGAGCCGGTGACGATGCAGAGCGATATCGAGCATTTCTTCCCCGATAGCGACGTGGTGCGGACCTACCGCGACCTTCAAACGCAATACGATATCCCGCCGCGCTATCATTTCGTGCTCGTCACCGCCGCGGAGTACGGCGGCAATGTGCTCAGCGTCGCCGCGCTCAAGGAACAGTTCATCCTCCTCAAAAGTATCGAGCGTATCGAGGGCGTGGAGGAGGTGATCAGTGTTGCGGGCTATGTCAACGAGCTGATCACGCTGCTCGACCCGGTGCATCGCATCACCGATTATTCGAGCTGGGACGAGATCGCGGCGCTCATCGAGAACAGCACCCATGGCGGCGGCGGCCCCGTGGGCGCTCCGTCCGCAGTCCCACTCGAACGGCTCACCGCGCTGTTCGACCAGCTCAATAGTACGCTCGTCTCCGACGACTTTTCCGGCGGCCTCGACGGGCTTTTTGCCAGCTCCACCCTGGTGGTGACGCAGCTCGAAAGCGGCCTCTCCATGGCGCAGAGCGCGAAGGTGAGCCGCGAGATCATCGGTGAGTTCGGGCCGCGCGATTTTGCGAACATCATCCTCTCACATACCAGTCAGGATCTCATTGCGAGCCAACTGGAAGCGCAGTCGCGCGAGTCGAATACATGGATGGGCGCGTTCATCGTCATCCTCATCGTCACCGTGCTCACGCTCTCATTTCGGCGCCTCTCCTATGTCCTCATCAGCCTCGGGACGCTGGGGATCGCGCTCCTCTGGACCTTCGGCACCATGTCGCTGTTCGATATACCGTTCACGCCCATCGATATCGCGATCATACCCATCGTGGTGGGGCTGGGGGTCGACTATTCGGTGCATATCTTTCGTCGCTACCAGGAGGAGCTGCGGCGTGAAGGTGATGTGACCGCGGCCATGACGCGGACCGTTACCACCGTCGGGGTCGCCCTCGCGCTCGCGCTCACCACGACGGTGGTCGCGTTCCTCGCCAATCTCGCCTCCGGGCTCGCACCGGTGCGCGATTTTGGGGTGGTCTGTGCCTTTGGTCTCGTCTACGCGTTCATCCTCACCATCAGTTTCCAGGTCGCGCTCCGATATCTGCTCGATAAACAGGCGGATACGACCGAGACCCTCATCGGCGGGCAGAAGGATGCGCTGATCCTCAACCTCAGCATCGCGAGTTTGACCGCAACGGTGAAGCGCCATCCACTCCCCATCGTGCTCGGCGTGATCGTCCTCACCGTCGTCGCGGCCATTGCCAGCGTCAATGTTGAGACCGAGTTCGCCGTGGAAGAGTTCATCCCGCCGGATATGGAGGAGCTGCAGGTGATGGAAGCGATCGAAGGCGAATACGCAGCCGCATCCTACTCCAATGTCTAT
>CAZSUE010000520.1:0-4194 GCA_964609045.1 uncultured archaeon
TTCCCGATAATGGCAGCCTTGAAAAGTGAGGGTATTGTGCCATGGATGAGAGAGAAGTAATCTTCCTCTATCCTTTGAATACAGTTTTCTACCAGAACCAGAGGTGTATGAATGGCTGACAAATATGGTCCAGCACCTCCCATATTACGCAGATTTAGACCTTTCGGAAATCGTGTATAAGATTGAGATTTATGGCCAACGAGATGATATATGGAACTTTCACTTACAAGGTCTTTATGACAAGAAACATACCCCCATTGTCGAGACTAAAAGAAAATTCATTTATTATCAGAACACCTCCAAATCTGATTCTATAAGTCGTCCCAATTTTATGGAAATTATGTTGGAAAACAGTTTTATGAAAATTAAGGTCGACAGTACTTTACCGTCAGCTAGTAAAGTTTATCTCAGTGGTGTTAAGGATCGGCGAAATTATAAATCCAAAGTAGAGTCGATAATAGATAACCCTGACGATACAATTCGTAATCTTGGGCATCTGATTGCCAACGCCTCGGAATTTGAAAAAGCGGTTGCATTCTCCGCTCTCTCAGAATTGAATAAGAAACATCTTTTTACATTAATGGATAGGTTACAGAAAATTTTTCCTCAAATAGAGGACAATGATGTTGTTAAAACCTATATCTTTATTAGTGAGGTGGCGGGGCGTGCACTCAGGAATAATGTAAATCATCCATTCTTTAGTGAATTGATTAATTCTAATACTTTTATAAATCACCCCTCCTCACTTGTACAATTTTTCGCAGCTCGATATATTGAAGAGTATGCTGCTAGGCAGGGAAAATCGGTAGAACAAATTGTCGAACCAGCAATCGCAGAAAATGTAGCATATATGTTGAATCAGCAATATATTAACAATCAAATCAATACTTTTTTCGGATCGCTCGTCGCGCTCGTCATCGAGCATTTGGTCGATCGCACATGGGTCCTATTGGAGACCCGCACCGGGCCGAAGTGGGCGGAAGAGGTCGAGGACGAGAAGCCGAAGAATATCGGTCCGCACGGCGAGCATCTCATGAACTTCCTCCTCTACCAGTACAACAAGCGCGAATCGGCGCCGGCTAGAAAATGTGTGAACAAATGGCTTCGCGCGTTCGGCGGCGGCGACCTCCATGTCTCGCCGGATAAATTCTCAACTTCCCCGGCGCAAGGCGACGAGCTGGACGGTGTCTTTGGCACGGTAGACGATGCGACCTACGATGTGTCGCTGAACCTCTCCTCGATGGGGTACGGGTTCAAACAGATATTGAATGTCTGTGTCGCCGGGTTCTTCTCGCCGCCGGGTTCGACCATCGTCATCGACGAACCGGAGCTGCACCTTCACCCGGAAAACCAGATGAAGCTCATGGATATGCTCATCGATATTATGCATGAGGACAAGCAAATCGTCGTGGTCACCCATTCGGAGAACCTCTTCCTCCGGCTCCAAAAGCGTATCGCCCAGACGAATATCGACCCCAATACGGACTATCCGCTCTCGCCGGAAGAGGTGGCGGTCTACTATCTCGAGAGAGGCGAGGAGGGTACCGAGGCAGAGGAGATCGCCATCGAAAAGGACGGACGTATCCCGGGCTGGCTCCCCGGCGTCACCGATTCGTTCGAGCAAGAGATGGCGGAGATCGTCGAGATGCAAGCGAGAGCAGAGTCGGAGGACGACGATTGATCGTGTGGGGTCGGGATTTCGTCCGGTCAATGTAGACCTGATCTGAGTAGGGGGTCGAGGTATCGCAACGGACCGATATGTGCTCATCGATACGATGATATTTAGCGCTTGGATCCGTCAGAAACCCGAGGAGTGTTTGCTCGCCTTACGAAGGGCGTGGTACAAGTGTTTCACTTTGTTGGTTACCCCTCAGCTCGTCAAGGAATACAACCGACGGATTACTAATTATGGGCGTAGTCACTGGAACGTTCAGGTTTGGCTGCAAGAATGGGACGACCATGAAAAGCTCCGGAGTTTGCCGTCAATACCGCAGCAGGAGCTTGCGGAATATATCGAACGCTATGGTATGATCGGCTATTCAAAAGATACCGGGAACCTTGTTCCGACGATACGGTTCAAACGGTCGCATCGGACAGATTATGTCTGCTTCGTCACTGACGAAAGCCCGATCCTCGATGATAAATTTACGATTGAGAATATCGAAAATGGTATCAAGGTATTATCCTCCGAACAGTTCGTCAACCATCTTCGGGACGATGAGAACTACCTCGAAGATGCTATACCGCTGCTACATGATAGTTATTGATCACTTCTTTGATCTCCTTCGATCTTGAGCGGCTATGGGAGTCGTTGAGTGCGGCTTCAGGACCTCTTCGCTTCGATTCAAAGGAAAGAAGGAGAATTAACTCCCTGATCCATGGCACAGATGGTTTATCTTTGGCCATTCTCTGTATCATCAAAAGTCAGACACATGCCATAGTTATTCAAATAGGGTACTCTACGATCCTCGATTTCCAGAAGCCGTTGTAGTTCATGAAGCATAAGACGATGTTTCGAAGTTCGTGGTGGGCCAAGCAAATGGACATGAAAATTTCCCTCCTCGATGCTGAGAACAGCGTTCTTCTCGACGAGGCAATGACGACGAAGCGTCCAAAGCTCATCCCTCCAAAACACCTCCGGACTCTTTTTCTGAGGCAGATGCACAGCGAGCTCTGCAACGAGCGTCGAGAGGAAATGGGTATCGACCGCAACCTCGTTACTGATCGGCTTGTTTTCGACATAATAGCAGAGGATCACTTTCTTGATTCCCACCTCGTTTTGCGCACGCTGACGATAGAGATGGATGAGCCGCTTTGCCTCGGCAACACGCGCATCTGGCTCAAGTTCCAAAAGCGATTCGGTCGTTGAGAACGCAAAGATCCACCCATCTGGTTTACGGCCTAGAATCAGTGTATACTTCGTGAGCCGACCGTTCACCTTCGCACCGCTTCCGGACAAGAGCCGCGGACGAAGCGGCGCCGAGATACCTTATCGGTATAGAGCAGTCGTTCGAAGCCGCCGATGCCGAAACCCCATAGGATAGCTTAGTTGAAAACGTTCTTGCCAAATGATTATAGATCGCGATTGCCGGTAGGCTGTATAAATAGCCCTAATCTGGATGAAACGATCTGGATCGATATAGTAGGGCACGAAACCGACAGCATGGCATAGTCGCGGTGACACGACTCCACATGACACATAGCGCGATCTCAAGAGCGGCGTAGGGATCTAGATACAAGGAGGGGGGCAAGTAACGCCGATATGATCCATGGTGGAATCTTTTCCAGGCAGCCGACAATAAGGATTAGCTAAGCTGGTCCATTAGAAAATAGAGGAAAAGAGAAAATAAAAAAGGGGAGAATAAGAAGAGCCGACTTTGGTCAGCTCGAAGGAGGATAGGTTGGGTCGCCTTCTGGATCACCAGTGTCGGGTTCTACATAGTTGCCTCGGAACTCTGGGAAGTCCCTGTGCACCTTATGCATTATCTCTTCTGGCGAGAGCGCTAAGAAGTCCATCTTAATCTTACGCGCGTCTTCCCGGAATGGCTTGGGGACCTGGTTCCATATCCCTTTCGCTATCTTTTTCCCTTTTGGCCGCAGCTCAATCGTAACTTCCTTCGTCCCTCGATCGTCGCTGATTCCTTTGACACGGAGATAGTCTTCTTTTTGGAGCCGTTCCAAATCTTCCCATAGATGTTCCGGTATCGGCCCTCGGGGCGCGGCAATAAACTTGTCGTGGGGGAACACTTCGAAGTCGTCTCCCTCTTGCTTCTTCCAGAAATAGAAGAGCATCTTGTTCATCTTGTATTTCTGGGCGAGAGATCCTCCTTCGAAAGGTCCCGGCTGGACATAGACGAGCATAAACAGTATCATGTCACGCTCACTAACGCCGAGGTCGCCCGCGATATTTGTAATCTCTGCTTTCCCTACTTCGACTGGATCGACAACAATATCTCCCGTTTCTGGATTCCGCTCGGCCTTCACATTCTTTAAAATAATGGAGTTCCCATCCCAATCTACAGTCTCAAGTTCGATCGTCGTTTGTTCCCAATTGATCGTCATCTCTAACACCTGTCCGTTAATCAGCCCATTGGGGCTTCCGTTCGTGTACTTTTTTCCTCTCAATTTTACTGATCGTTACCAAATCTTCTACTTTCTTGCAATTACAAATATACCTTTGATCTCCCACCCACA
>CAZSUE010000521.1:0-4192 GCA_964609045.1 uncultured archaeon
CCTCGTTCGCGCGGGGCAGGTGACGGACGTCACGGTCCCGATGGTGCGGAGGTACATCCCCACCATATCGAGCGTTTCGGGTTCGACGCCGAGCTCCTCGTCGGAATCCGGACGCGAGGTGAAATCGAGGAGCACCAACCCGATCACCCGTTTCTTCGAGATGATGGGCGCGATGAGGAACCAACTGAGCGCGGTGGGATATCCGAGCTCGGTCTGCATCGTCTGGAACAATTGCGACTGGTTCTCGCCGACGCGATCGCCTTTCCCGATGAGGAACCACTCGTTATCGTAATAGAGCCGGGTGAGGATATCGTCGTTGGGCGCCAGCGAGATCGGGTCGATACTGCACTCGTTTTCGAACCCGAACTGGTTGGAAAGCTCGAGACGACAGTGTTTGGGTTTGAAAAGGAACAGCAATCCACGATCGAACGAGAGCCCCCGACAGAGATTCCCCAGCCCGATGTCGCAAACCTCCTCCACGGTCGTGGCATACTTGAGCCGCTCGCTCAATAGGTAGAGATGTTCGGTCTCATGAAGCTTCTGCTGGAGGCTTCGCGTTTTTTCCTCCACGAGCGATTCGAGCATCTCCGTATATTCCTCGATCTTCGCCTCCATCTTCCGCCGTGCGGTGATATCCTCGATCATCTGGACCGCGGCGATGATCTCGCCACCGGCGTCACGGATCGGTGAGACGATGATGCGGAAATAACGCTGCTCGCCGTCGAGGACGAGATCCTGTGTGGTCTCGTGCACCTTGCCGTCGGTGAAGGTCCGAAGCGCGGTGGGGTCTGGCGACGCGGCGACTTCTTCTGCCGCTTCGCCCCCTTCGCCATACCCGAGCAGCGAGCACATCGAATGGTAGTCGGCTTTCAGTTCGGGAAACCATTGGAGGAGCTGGTCGTTCACGGTGAGGATCTTCATCTCATGGTTCACCACGAGGACACCCAGACTGATATTGTCCACCACGCTCCGATATTTCTGCTCCGACTCCTGCAGCTGTTCCATGGCTGCGATCAGTTCCTTTGTGCGTTTATGGACCAGCTCCTCGAGGTGCACCTTATAGTCATGCAGTTGTCGCTCGGTGCGCTTGCGTTCGGTAATATCTTCGAGCAGCGTCTGGATGCCGATCACCGCGCCGCTCTCCTCGTGCACCGGGACAAAGGTGAGTCGACCGTGGATCGTTCGGTCCCATGGTGTGGAAAACGGCATCTCATGGACCATGGTGGTCTCCTTGGCGAGACATTCCCGAACGAGGTCCGCGAATCCCGCCTCGACGAACGGTTCGCTCTCGATAATATTATAGCGCTCAACGGTAGCGACCGACGGTGCGCCGAGGATCTGGGCCAGCGCCGGGTTCGCCACCGTGACCTCCCCGTCGGTATCGGTCAACACGATCCCTACCGGTGCATGCTCGGTGAGGAGACGATACCGCTCCTCACTGTGGAGCAATGCACGCTCGGTGCGCTTGCGCTCCGTGATATCCCGCGCAATACTGGATATGCCAGTGATCTCGCCCGATTCGTTGTAGATCGGCGTGGCGGAGAAGTTCACATCGACCAACCTCCCATTCTTGGCAAGCAGCCGCGTATCGTACGGAGGGATCGCGGTGCCCGACATGAGCGTCTCGATCTGGTCGCGCATCTCGTCGCGCTGCGCCGACGGGATGATCTGCACGACGCGCTTCCCGACGATCTCGTCGGTGTGATAGCCGAGCAAATGTCGGGCGCCAGTATTCCACGAGACGATCCTGCGCGCAAGATCGATGCTGAAGATCACATCCTGCGAGGTCTCGAGGATATTGGCGAGATAGCGCTCCTTCTCCTCGAGCTGTTTCTGTTTCGTCATATCGATGAGCGATACGACGATCCGATCGTGACCGAGCATCGGGTTGACGATCACGAAAAAAACGCTCTCTTGCTGAGCACCCACTGCCGGAACCGCGCGACCAGTGCGCCGGTCCTCCCGACCGTTCGTCAGATCGAATCGACATTCGTATTTGATCGGGCCGGCAGTGGGAGATGTGGAGACGGCGTCGCCAGCGAGCGCACCTTCGAAGAGCCCGACGAGCCGCTCCTCTTCCTCCTCACCGAAGAAGCGCGACCACTGCTGCTGGATCAGCTCATCGGGCGCGCCACCGACGAGTGAGGCAAAGTTTGTATTGGCCATAAGGATACGGCCACCTCGATCGAGCATCACGGTGGCTGCGCCCGTATTCTCGAACACCATCCGATGGAGCGCTTCACTGCGTCGGAGATTCTCCTCCGCCTTCACCCGCGCAATGGTGGTCCCGATCTGGGTGCTGATCATTTGTAGCGCCTCACGCGTCCGTGATGAGAGCTCGTCGCTCGTCGAAGAAAAGAGATTGAAGCACGAAACGACCCTCCCTTCGTGTTCGATGGGGAGGATGACGCTGAGATGGAGCTCGCCCGCCGGCGCAAGCATCGACGGCTGAGCGGGACCCGAATCCTGGTATTGGAAAAAGATGGGACGACCGGTTCGGACCATCTGCGCAAAGGGCGTCTCTGGCTCGTAGGAGGTCACCTTTTTGATGCGTTCGACATCGAGCCCTTTGGCCAGCACAAATTCGAGGTTATGGGTATGATTGTCGATGAGATAGGCGGCCCCGCTGCTACATTTCGCAAGATCGATGAGCGCGTCGAGCGCAACGTGCAGCCCCGCTTCGAGCGTTTCAGCAGCACGTAACGCTTCGGCGATCTCACGTTGCGTGCGGAGGAGTGCCTCCACGCGTTTGCGCGTGGTGATATCGCGGGAGATGACCTGAATGGCCGGTGCCATGTCGCCCTTCTGGATCAATGCAGGATACACCTCCACCCATCGCACCTCGTCGTCCGACGTCCGGAACGAGACCTCCACCGAGGAATATGTCTCGCCATGGACCAACCCCCTCATCAGATCTTGAAAACGGCCGCCTTCGCCGTCCTGCAAGAACGGGAGTGTATAGAAGCTCTTTTCTACCAGCTCGCGTTTCGGTGTGCCGGTGAGCGTGCTCGTCTCCTGGTTGCAATCGATGATAATGCCCTCGCGGTCGAGGAGCACGATGGATTCGGGTGAGTATTCGAAGAGATCGCGATATTTTTCCTCACTTTGTTGCAGTGCGGTCTCGGCCCGGTGGTGTTTGATGTCGAGTTCCAGGCTATAGAGCGCAAAGGCGATGTTCGAGGCGAGGTCTTCGAAGATATAGCGCTCCTCCTCGTCGTAGACGAGCCTGGCGGGGATTGCAACGGAGAGGAGACCATAGATATTGGTACCGTATTCGAGGCGCACGACCATGGCGCGAAGCGCTCCATAGCGCTGATCGGGCGTCAGTGGCGGCAACCCATTTGGCTCGTCTTCCCCATCGCCGGTCATATCGTACTGTGGGTCGAATACCACTCGTTCCGGTGCGTCCAGAATGAGCGCAGTGGTCACGGCCTCCGGTCGCTCATCGCTCTTGAGCGCGCCTTCAATATATTGTCGGGCCGCCGCATCGATATCGGATGAGGTATAGAGGCTCGAACCGGTCGCGACACCCTCCACCGCAGTGGTAAGATAGAGCCAGACATAGGAGTACCCCCCCGATCCGTACAAGACCTCACAGATCGCATCGAGAAGCGCGGTACGGTCCTTTTGCTTGGTCAATAGCTCGTTGACCGCATTGACGGCGCGGAGAACGCGGTTCAAATGCCCTAATTGCATATCCACCGAATGCTTGTAGAGCGCCATCTCGATCATGGCATGGAGCTCGCGATCGTTGAACGGTTTGACGAGATAGCCGAACGGCGTCGTGATCTTCGCGCGATCCAGTGTATCCTCGTCCACATAGGCGGTAAGATAGACCACGGGGATGCCGAACCGCTGCTGGATCGCTGCGGCGGCCTCGATGCCGTCCATCTCGCCGATAAGGACGATATCCATAAGCACGAGGTCGGGGTGATACTTCCCCGTCGCCGCGATCGCCTGCTTGCCGGTCCCGACGGTGGCAGGTACATCGTATCCTAACTGCTGCAAACTCAGCTGGATACCTTTCGCAATGATGCTTTCGTCCTCGACGACGAGCACTTGCGTGCGTTCCTCGCCCGCCTCGGGAGAACCACTATGCACGCCCGCCATTGGCTGTCGCGTTGGTGAACGCGATCGTGGAGATGAAGATGAAGATGAAGATGAAGACGAAGACGAAGACGTAGTCGAAGAC
>CAZSUE010000522.1:0-4186 GCA_964609045.1 uncultured archaeon
CGTCGAAGCGTGGATCAAGCTCGATCTCGTCAACCGTACCCGCACCATCATCCAGAAGGGCGACCCCACCGCCGGCAACCTCCTCTTCTCGCTCGAAGTGATCGAGAACGGCAAACTCCGGTTCAATCTCTCTCAAAACGGCGTCGATACCGCCCAGCTTACAACCAACCGCGCCATCTACCCCAACCGCTGGTACCATATCGTCGCCGGCTATGCGAGTAATGACGCCATGATGGCGCTCTTCGTCAACGGCCAGCTCGATAATGTCCAATTCACCCCTTTCACACGGCTCTGTCACGCCGATGCGCCGTACTGGCTCGGCACCCGGGTCGATGACGGCCTTCCGGTCGCATCACATTCGTTCCCCGGCGTCATCGACGAGGTCCGCGTCCGGGCACGAGCGCTCTCCTCCGACGAGGTCGAGACGCACTATACGCGCTGGTGGGACGGTTCCGTCGATTACCGCGCCGCCGAGTGGCATTTCGACGAGGGCGCGGGCCGTATCGCCAACGATACCAGCGGCCAGTCGAACCATGGCACGATCCATCCCGCCGGCCCCGATAATCGAACCAAATGGGCCGCCGGTATCGGCGGCACCGCACTATCGTTTGAAGATAACCAGCAATATGTCGAGATTACTGACAGCGCAGACGGCATCCTCGACTTTCCCGAGGACGGGCACTATTCCATCAGTGCGTGGGTCTATCTCCGCGAACTCAACGCCCAATTCCAGCCCATCGTCACCAAGGGCGATTGGCAATATGCGCTCCATGTCCATTCGAACGGCAACTGGGAATTTGCAGAAAAACAGATGGGCGACGGTTGGGAAGTTGTATCCCATCCCGCACGCACCGGTCGGTGGGTCCATCTCGTCGGGGTCAGGGACGGTGAGGAGCAGTACCTCTATGTCGACGGCGAGATGGTCGACGATACGAAACATACCACCGCACCCGGTTTTGGCGGACGCAATGAGAACGCGCCGGTCTATATCGGGAAAAACTCCATGGAACCAGACCGCTATTTCCGCGGTCGCATCGACGAGGTGATAATATGGGACCGCCCCGTCACCGCCGACGAGGTCGAAGCGTACTACGAGACGAGCTGGACGAACTACCTCGCAAACGGATCGCTCGTGGGAGAGTGGCTGTTCGACGACAGCGACGGCTCTATCGCCAACGATACCTCCGTCCACGACAATAACGGCACGCTCCTTCCCGACTATCCTACCAATGCGCCGAACTGGACCGCGGGGGTAGAGGGTGGCGCGCTCAGCTTCGACGGGGTGGACGACTATGTCAGTTGCGGCAACGATTCCACCCTCGACCTCCTCGACGAGCTCACCGTCGAGGCGTGGGTGCGAACGGACCACGAAGGCTATGTCGTGGCGAAAGACCCGCCGACGGAGATCATTCACGACGACTTCGAGCTTGGGTTCGGGAACTGGACAAATACAGGGGGAGACGATTTCGATTGGTCGCGATATGCCGGGCCGACAGGTTCCACGGGGACGGGCCCCTCGGGTGCGCATTCCGGCAGCTATTATATCTATACCGAGGCGTCGACCCCCAATTGGCCGGGTAAAGTCGCACTCCTCGACGGGCCGACGCTCTCGCTTGCAGGCTATAAAGCGACGACGCTCTCGTTCTGGTATCATATGTACGGGCAGACCATGGGCACCCTCTTCGTCGATGTCTGGGCAAACGGGCAGTGGCACAATGATAGATGGAACCGTTCGGGCGACCAGACCAATCAGTGGTTCTATGCCGAGGTGGATCTGTCGCCGTTCGCCGGCACATTCCAAATTCGGTTCAGAGGAGTTACGGGATCGAACTATTTCAGTGATATCGCCCTCGACGATATCCGCATCACCGAAGAACAGACCGACATTCCGTTCGCGCTCAGCACGAAGAACGGCGGCGAGTTCAAGATCGTTCGGGACAATGTCAACTATACCGTGAACGGTCATCGACCGCTCGACGACGGTAACTGGCACCATCTTGCAGCCACCGTCTCCCCGGAGGGGATGGCGCTCTATATCGATGGGATGAATGTCGCTACCAATAGTTCCTTCTCCGGCCTCCTCCCGACCAACGCATTCAATCTCACCATCGGCGCAAATTATTCGCTCGCATCCGATCGGGATTGGTTCAACGGCACCATCGACGAGGTTCGGCTCTGGAGCCGCGCGCTGGACGCCAACGAGATCTGGCGCTCATATGCCGCCGTCGCAGAACCCGACATCGTCCTCGACCTCGACCTCGACGATGCAACGGGAACAACCGCCGAGGATGACAGCGGCTTCGAGAACCATGGCCGGCTCGTCGATATGGACCCCAACAACGTCTGGACGCCGGGAGTGAACGGCACCGCGCTCTCCTTCGACGGCGGGACCGATCGTGTGACGGTGAACGCCTCCCCGCCGTTGAACCTCACCGACGAGATCACGCTCTCCGCATGGGTGAAGAACCGCGGCCAAGGCGATCCGACGCCCCATACGCGCCCCGTCTATCTCTCCGCACCCACACCGGTGGACGACTATCAGGTCCAGGTCGTCCTCGAGCCGTCGAACTTCGACTATTCCCATGCCCGAGCGGACGGCGCGGACATACGCTTTTTCGACGCTGACGGCAACCCGCTCGAATACTGGCTCGAGCGCTGGAACACCACCGGAAGATCGAGCATCTGGGTCAAGATCCCCGCGCGTGGAAGTAGCCGTTTCTCTCTCCAATACGGCAACCTCTCGGCATTGTCACAGAGCGACGGCGCGGCGGTGTTCGACTTCTTCGACGATTTCGATGACGGGACCTTCAACGAGACCAGATGGAGCACTTACAGCGCCGGCGGCGGCGACAACGCGAGCATGCATGAAACGGGCGGGAGGATCGAGCTTGAGATCGAAGACCCGATGGATCCGACATGGTACTGGGTCCATAGCGATGCGCCGCTCGGCGGCGATTTCGAGCTGACGATACGGGTCGAAGATTTCACGCAGCTCGACCGTACCGGCGTGGCACTCCTCCTCTCGAACTATCCCCAATCGTCCACGTACGGCACGATGATACGGATGGCCAACGACGCGGGCGCTTATATCGAACGATCGCGACAATACGACGGAATGTGGACCCACGGCATTCCGGCGGAGCCGTTCACATCCAATTCGAGCTATCTCCGCATCCGCAAGATGGGTGACCGATACTCGACCTTCTGGAGTGAGGACGGTATCTCCTGGATGTCGCTCGGTGAGCCGTTGAGCAACCACCCCGCCCTCGGTTACTCGCCCTACATCCGCTTCTGGGTCCAATCGAACCTCGACCCGCTCAACGATGTGCAGGCGTATTTCGATAACTGCTATGTAAAACGCTATCACCCGCAGGGACCCACCGCGCTCGTCGGGCCCGAGGCCGGCGGTCTCCTCGTCAAGCCGCATGCATACACGATCGCCGCCAACGCCACCACCGCCTTCGGCAGCGTCAACGACCGACGGCTCGCGGCGTCGCTCACGCCTGGCTGGAACCATATCGCCCTCACCTACAACGGCACCGAAGAGCGGCTCTATGTCAACGGCGTCCTCGAAGCGTCGCAGCCGTTCGAGGGCGACATCCGGACCAACGCCAACCCGCTCATCATCGGCGACAGCTTCAACGGCACCATCGACGAGCTTCGCATCCACACCTACGCGCTTAATGCCGACGCCATCGCCACATACTACGAGACCACCTGGCAAAACTATCTCGAGAACGAATCCCTCGTCGCGCACTGGCAGTTCGACGAGGGGCCATACCCGCTGGCGAACGATTCGAGCCAATATGGGAATAACGGCACGCTCGCGCCAACGTACCCCGCCAACGCGCCAGCGTGGACCGACGGGCTCGTCGGCGGCGCGCTCGCGTTCGACGGCGTGGACGATCATGTCGATTGCCAGAACGATCCCTCGCTCAATATCACCGACGCGATCACGCTCGAAGCATGGGTAGAATCGGAAGACCAAGAGGGAAATATCGTATCCCGGGGAGAATATCTCCCTCAATCGGCGTCGTTCAATACCACAAAATGTATCGGAACATGGTCTGGCGGTGCAAGCACCGATTCGATCTGGACCGGTGAATACAACTCCGAATATATGTACGCGCTCTTCGAGTTCGATATCTCCTCCATCATGGGATCGCCCGTCGAGAGCGCGAACCTT
>CAZSUE010000523.1:0-1232 GCA_964609045.1 uncultured archaeon
AGTTGGAGACGGCGATGCAGCTCCTCGCCGACCTCACCGAGGCGGACATCCTCCAGACGAACGGGCTTGGCAACAGTATGACCGGTCCGTACCGGTTCGGGAACGACCCGGTGCTGAAACGATATATCCAGCTGATGTACGAGCACGAGGTCGGTGGGCGGAGCCTCGAAGTGATCGCGCGCGATGAGTACCAGCGGGTGTTGGATCTGACGAGGGATTATAAACGCCAACTCGGCTACCTCCTCGGATCGCATGTGAAATATCTGATGCTACGATGGGACGGTCGCACCCTCGACGGGGGACTCTTTGGAAAGGATGAGGACCTAACGGCGCCAACCTTCAACGATGTCTACGACACGGTGGTGAAGGGGGCCGGTGCTCGGATGTTCCAGCTCGATGCGTTCGGGTATTATAACGACGAAACGGTCGACGGGGTGGTCGGATGGGCCGTCGAATGCCGCTATCGGAAATGTAAGGCCGCAACGGCGGATGTGGAGAAGTTCGCTGCGGCATTGAGCGCAATGAAGGAGGAGCGGGACCTCGCATCGATCCGAGGCTGGGTCGTCAGTATCGAGGGGTTCAGCTCCGAGGCGCTCGATGCGCTCGAGGAGCGTGGTATCTATTACTCCGGGAAAGACGAGTTCAACGCGCTCCTCGAACAGTTCGGGCTGCGAACGATCGCAATATGATGGTCTGACCGCTCCGCGCGCCGATCGGGCGAAGCGAAAACGCAGTCGGCCCAGTGCAATATCAAATAACTCGACCTCGAACTAGTTCTAACCATATTCTAGAACGGTTATACCGTCCTGAGATGCTCGCTCAGAACTTAGGGCGGCGTCGATGAGAAAAGCCAACGCTTTGAAATTTTTATAGTGTTTCAATCAAGTACTCCAACAGTTCTTAATACTCTCTGGCCGGAGAGGAGGCTCCCGATAGGTCTGCGCCAATCATTATTCTTCTCTGTGCGCAGGGTCTCATCGCACATCCGATAATGCGGCGAATTGGCCGAAGGAATTGCCAGTGGCGCCTGGCGTGGTACGATGAGCCGTCGAACGAAACCTAACGATAAGGGGCTCCGACCTGACGGCCACTTCTCATGGAACGGAGAATACCGGCGGGTCGGGCATGCATATCTCAGCGGGGTGCTCTCTGCTCGGGTCTGCACGAGCATCGACATCTGCATCTTGAATTGAACGACGATTGTAAATATGTATGTATGTAGGGAGGTAGGT
>CAZSUE010000523.1:1332-4180 GCA_964609045.1 uncultured archaeon
AGGGGAGGTAGGTAGGGGAGGTAGGTAGGGGAGGTAGGTAGGGGAGGTAGGTAGGGGAGGTAGGTAGGTAGGGAGGTAGGGAGGGAGGTAGTAGACAGGTTAGGAAGATAATGCCTCTACGTGGCAGACCGCGAACTCGGGCGTTGCCGAGCCTATATTTGTATTTTGTCCGAAAGGCTCAAGTAGTAGCGCCCCCGCCACCCGATACGAAATGGGTTGTCGGTCAGCCTCGTACGGAGACGGAAGGAGCGAAGTGAGGCATGACTGTCCGCTAGAATGGGTGCACTCTACCACACCCTCCATTATGCTCCGGCCGGTCTGGCCCCATAGGGTACCCACGGGTAAGTGCCGACAATGCGGCTACTCATGCATCAGCCAATGGGGTCTCTTGCGTTGATCGATCCGATCCGAGCCGATTAAATATAGAGCCCGTCGGGATCGATCTTGGTGCGAAGGATCTCAAGCTCGGTGGCGGTTGGCGGCTCGATGCGGTCCACATCGTCGGGGATGATGAGCTCGAAGGAGGTATGCTCGACGACATCGTCGATGGTGGTGCCTGGCGTGAGCGCGATCAGCTTCATACGTTTCGTTTCGTCGTCGAACCCGAGGAGCGCGAGGTTGGTCACTACGCGATAGGGGCCGGAGTTCGGCGGCAGTCCGGCGCGCTCGCGCGCACCCGGTCCGTCGAGGTAGCCCGGGGTGGTGATGAAATCGATCTCGTTGGTGAACTTGCGCTTATTGTGCGGCATGATCGAGATGGTGCGCCAGATGAGCGACCCGATATCGTTGGCGCCGCCGCTGCCGGGGAACCGGACCTTCGGTCGGTCGTGGTCGCCGATGGAGGTCGAGTTGAGGTTGCCGTACATATCGATCTGCGCGCCGCCGAGGAACCCGTACTCGACGAACCCGCGCGCGGCGGCCTCCATCACATCACAGATGGACGAGGCGATGAGCGCGCGGTAGAAGGTCCGCGACCCGCCCACGCCGAGCGGCAGCTCGTCCAGCGGCGATCCGAGCCCGCCGAACTCGAAGATCGGCATCAGGTTCGGCGCATGCATTCTCTTGGCCAGCGCGGCGGCGAGCATGGGGATGCCGGTGCCGATGAACGCGGAGGTACCGTCCTCCATCTGCCGCGACGCGATACAGATCAGGAGTTCTGCGGGATTGTATTCCGGATGTTGGGTTTCACTATGACTTTCATTATGACCATCGCTCATAAGATCACCGCCCCCGTGCGAGCGAACGGAGCTCGTTCAGTTTGCGCACGCCGCCGATGCGTTCGAGATATTCGTCGTGGTCCGCCACATCGTAGACATACTTCTGGAGATACTTCTCGGTCCCCTCTTTCGTCTTGGTCATGGTGGTATAGGTATTGAGGTGCTCGGCGTCGCGCCAGTAGGTGTAGCACATATCGCCGGGATGCGCGCCGAACGGCGCCTCGACCACTGCGTCCACGAGATAGTACGGGATGATCGTCCGTTCCGGTTCGCGCCTAATCTCGTCGGTTTCGATGATCTCTTCGGCGCTGATGATGAGCCGTTTCGACGCACGCGCCAGTTCGAACGCGAACCCTTGGATACCGTCGAGCTGGCAGTTGCCGTACGTGTCTGCGCGGTGGACGTGGATGATCCCGACATCGAGCATGGTGGCGGGGAGGAGACAGACCGTTTTTCCGGTGAACGGGCACTTCACCGCCTTCGCCGCGGAGTATTTGAATGTATCCGACCCGAGCATGGACCGTACCGGTATGAACGGGACATTGAGCGCGGCGGCTTTGAGCCGCCATGCGAGCGCGGCGTTGCTCCATTCGACGATCTTGAGATCGCCGCTCTCGCAGGCGCGGCGGAGCACGGATGAGAGCCCGTAGACCTCGTAGCCGAGATAGGTGAGGTCGATGGCGTCCACGAGCCCGGCGGCGATGAGGATGTCGACCTCCATGATACCCTGGCCTGCGACGCGTAATTTCTTCTTTTTCTGGCGGACCATCTCGTGCGCGATGACCATGGACGCACGAACGAACCCATAGAGTTCGGTGCCGATATAGTCGCCGTCCTCGATGAACCGCGAGACCGCCTCTGCAGCGCTCATGCGCTTATCCTCGAGCGCGAACGATTTGTTCTCGCGTATCCATTCACGGTCGGCGTCGGGGTCCGGCTGTAATAACAGCTCACCTACTCCTTCGTCGACGATCTCCATACGATCACTATCTGTTTGAACTGGCTTATTCATAGGTGCACCTCATGATCTCCAATGTGGCGGCAACGCATCCCAAATGAAAGCAGCATTTTAACCTTTTTCCGAGCGATCCACCCATGGCTACCCACAATGCAGGGGGAGATGCGACGAAATCTATTAGTCCATGAATGTTATTTTCATCTCCATGTTTTTCCAGCAGCGGCTCTCCTCCATCCTCCTCATATCAGTTCTCGTCGCGCACAGTGTCCCGTTGATCGCGCTCGGCGCCGGTAACGCCGCCGCGTCAGATATCGCGACGCCCGCCGCGAAGGCGGCCCCGTCGGAGCTCTATTCACCGCACACCGCCTGGGAGCTCGGGTTCACCGGGAAGGGTGTGAATATCGCGATCATGGACACGGGCATCGACGACGCGCACCCGTCGCTTTCGGGCAAGTTCCTCGGCGGCGCGGATTTCTCGAAGCCGGAGACGATCTTCACCCCGCGCGACGGGACCTTCAACCCCGACGACACGAACGGGCACGGCACCACCTGCGCGGGCATCGCCACCGGCACCGGCGCGCCCTCGGGCGAGTACGCGGGCGTTGCGATCGATACACGGCTCGTCGATCTCCGTATCGGGACGACATTCGGGTTCTCACCGGGCGAGGGGCCG
>CAZSUE010000524.1:0-4179 GCA_964609045.1 uncultured archaeon
GGCTTTTCGCCCGCCTCCTCTACTTCCCCCTCTTCCTTTCTCTGGAGCGTATAACTGCAGTAATCGTGCGACGGTCGCGGACAGCGGACGTCGATGACCACATAGACGGTTCCGAGCCGCGTGGTGAGGATCTTCTCGACGATGCGCTTGAAGAAATGGCAGATAATATCGCCGTTCGTTTCCCGGCACCATTTACCCAGCCCGTTATCCAGTCCGAGCACCAGCGGGTCGCGGTTCACCACATAGAAGGTACCGAGATGTTCCGCTTTCCAGTACGCCTTCAGTTCCTCGAAGAGCGCGTCTTCGGTGGTTGCGCTCAGGTGTTTGAGGATATGCGACGCGATATTTTCCGCGAGCACCTCCAGCGTCTTCTTCGGGTCCATCCCGAGCGCGGCCGCCCAGCGTGTGGCAGTGAAGATGAGCGGTCGGAAGGTGTTGCTCAGGTCGTAGCCGAGCGATTGATCGAGGATCTGGCTTGCGACCTCGTCCATCATGGCGACCACTGCCGAATCATCGGTCCAGATCGCGGCATCGTCGCCTTTGATCGGGTTCTTGTCGTCGGGGACACGATGGATGAGCAGCGCCTCCTTCTCATCGACGACAATAAAATGCATGGGCGGTTCGCGCTCGAGGTGACGCACGGTGACGAGATCGTAGAACCGATCCACGGAGTCGCGGTTCTCTTCGGTGATCGGGAACGCAAAATAGATATCGACCTCGTTCTCGACCTTCTCGCGGATGATGGGGAGCGTGTTGTGGACGATGCGCGGCGGGCTCATGGCGGTCCCGATCAATACGATCTTTTTCTTGGCGTCGTTGTACATCTCACGGATCTTATCGCGGACCGCGCGCCTTTGGTAGTACGCCTCGAAGGAGCCGTGCTCCTCCGGCTCGCGGGCGATGATCGTAAACTCCGCCGCCAGGTCATCGGCCACCGACTCGAGGCTCTCCGCCTCGTCGCGCAGCTCCTGGATCTCTTTTTCGAGATATTTCCTAAAGGGCACCGGTCGATATCGCAGTGGCGACTCCGGGATGATGTGGACCAGTCCGCGCTCGTGGAGCTGGCGCATGATACTGTAGACCTTCGTCCGTGGCACGCGCGATATGGCGGGGACCTTGCTCGCCGTGGCGGTGCCCAGTTCGAGGAGTGCGAGATAGGTCCGCGCTTGATATTCGGTAAGATCGAAATCCTGGAGCTTCTTTAAGCGTTCGGCATAGGAGAGCACGGGGTCACCTAGAGGCAGGAACTCGATGAATCTACAATAATCTTTCGAAAAGAGGGAGCGGGGAGCGGTTAGCGGTTTGCGGTTAGCGGTTAGCGGTGTGCGGGGAGCGGTTTGCGGTTAGCGGTGTGCGGTGTGCGGTGTGCGGTGTGCGGTGTGCGGGGGAAGGAAGGGAGTTGTGTTGAGGAGGCCACTGGGGGTTCGGGGCCAGCGGCTGAGACCGCCCGTCAACGGGGCTGCGACGAAGGGATCGGGGAGAGGGGCTGGCGCCGTCCGCGCAGTATGCACTAACCGTTCATCGTTCATCGTTCATCGTTCATCATTCGATCGATCGGTCGTTCGCCCGAAACAGTAGCTTTAAATACTAATGTGGTATTACGCGTTCTCTGGTGGTCGCCACCTCAGCCAGCATCCAGATGTGATGTGGTGAGTGACCATCGCAGCGTTGCCCCGGTAGTGTAGTGGCTATCATCCGGGCCTGTCGAGCCCGGGACCCGGGTTCAAATCCCGACCGGGGCGCTCTTCTTTTCTTTTTTGTTCGGACATCTCCATTCTGTACACGTGGAGTTTACGTGGACGTTACTCCGGCCAGTGCTGCGCAAACCTTTATTACCCCACTGGGGGGTAGTAGCGGCGATGCCGATGCCTCTCATCGAAGCGCGTGGGCTCTCGAAATCGTTCGACGGTTTCGTTGCGCTCCATTCCATCGACCTTGTAGTGGAACCGGGCGAGATTTTCGCACTGGTCGGCTCCAATGGCGCGGGGAAGACCACCACGCTCCGCCTTCTCACCGGGATGCTGCGGCCCACTTCCGGCTGGGCGCAGATCGACGGGATCAACGTCACGGCCGATCCGTTGGCGATCAAGAGGCGGATCGGGTATCTCCCCGAAGCGCCGCCGCTCTACGACAAGCTCACCGGGCTCGAGTTCCTCAATATGATCGCGCGTATCCGCGACCTCGACGAGAGCGAAGCATCGGCACGCGTGACGACGCTGGTGCGCATCCTCGATCTCGAGGACCGCATCACGGTCCAGATCGGGAACTACTCGCGCGGGATGAAGCAAAAGCTCGCGTTCGCGGCGACCATCGTCCATCGACCGAGGGTCATGGTCCTCGACGAGCCGACCAGCGGGCTCGATCCACGCTATAGCAAGCTGATCAAGGAATGGATTCGCGCGCAGGCGGACGAGGGCACCGCCGTCATCATCAGCTCGCATATCACCGGCATCATCGAAGCACTCTGTACCAAGATTATCATCATGCACCGCGGGAAGGTGATCGCCACCGGGACACCGGCGTCGATCTTCGCCCAGACCGGCACCGATTCGATCGAAGATGCATTCGTCACACTGATTGGTGAATCGGAATGGACTGGGCTGTGATCGCGCGAAACGAGCTGCGGGTGAACGCGCGTCATTTCTATCCGCGGTTGAAGGCGCATCCGTTCATGACCGGGTTCTTCATTTTCATCGCGTTCGGCGCGATCTTTATCGGGATACGCATCGTGCACATCATCGCACTGAACCCCCATGTCTTCGCGTTCGACATGCCGCGGTATGTCTGGCCGCTAATGCTGCTCTTCGGCGTGGCGGCGCGGATGGGTGTCTACGCCTACCGCAAGCTGCTCAAGGAACACGAGCTCGTCATGCTCTTTGCCACTTCCATCCACCCTCGCGCAATATTGCTCGCAAAATTCCTTAGCACGCTCCTTTCGATCTATCTCCTCCTTTTTCTCGCCTTCGCGATGGTGGTCTTCTCGCTCTCAGCGTATGGACTGGAGGTCCTCTTTTCGGCCGGGTTCCTCCTCGAAGGGAGCATCCTCGTTGCCATCGGCGGCTGTGTGGGGATGACGGTGCCCATCCTTTTGCAGCTTCAACCGCTCCGTGACCGCTACGCTGCGCTGGCCAGTTACGCCGCCATCCTCACCGCGCTGGGGTTGGTATCGATGACCGCTACGATCCGCTCAGCGGTCTACCTCGCCGCGCTCGGCGGATTCCTCGTCGTATTCCTCCTCGTTTTCTTCGCCACCGCGCCGCTCCTCCAGACGGCGTGGGACCGTGAACGCACCAAACCGCTGCGCCATATCGTCCGCCGGGCCACCGACCGTCTCCGCCCCAGCTATCGAGGCAAATTCTTCGATCACAAACGCTATATCGTCCTCCGCAAGGAGCTGCTCGTCTCACTACGCGAGCGCGATGCGCTGGGCTCCATCGCGTTTGCGGGGACGCTGCTCATCGTCCAGTTCTCGCTCTTCGGTCTCTTCGGCGACGAGCCGGGGCTCTTTGGGACCTACTCGCTCTATTTCTATCCGTCGATGCTCGCGATGACGCTCTTCCTCGCACTCCTCCCGCAGACCGCATTGATCGGCGCCGCTATGCTGAGTGAGGAAGGACGTGAGCTCTGGATACTCCAATCGCTCCCGCTCGACGGTGTGACCATCCTCCAGGGGAAGTCCATGGCGCTGCTCGTATTTTCCACGCCCAGTGCGTATCTCCTCGTGGCGGTGCTCGCCCGGCTCGCCGCGTTCCCCGCATGGCTGACACTCTTCTTCGTCATCGAGGTGCCGGTGCTCATTATCGCGTATATCGCCATCGGGACCTGGTCGGCCACGCGGTTCCCGAACTTCGACCCCAGTATGCGCGGTATGCCGGATCTCATGACGCAATACAATATCATCGGCGTCTGCGTCATCGCGTCGGTGGTCCTCATGGGCATCCCCGCCTTCCTCCTCCGGATCGATCCGCTGGTGGGTGTGGTCGCGGCACTTGATGCGCTGGGCTGGGCGGTGGTCCTCTATCTCGTGAACCTCGACCGCGGCGCCGAACGCTACGACCGGCTCGAGATCGACGTCTATGGTTAAAGGGGAGCGGGGAGCGGTTAGCGGTGTGCGGTTAGCGGGGAGCGGTGTGCGGTTAGCGGGGAGCGGTGTGCGGTTAGCGGGGAGCGGTGTGCGGT
>CAZSUE010000525.1:0-4176 GCA_964609045.1 uncultured archaeon
GTGTCAAGTCTCAGTATCATTATCGTTCATATGGATCGTATCGTTGTGCTCTGCAACTGTGCTCTAATCGAGAGGTTTCTGATCGCTAGATCGTTCGTATCGTTCAATCGTATGAGAACGGTTGCCTAATCGTCGATCGCACAGCACGATCGCTGCTTGGATCATCCCTCGCTCGCCTCATCGCGGAGGATCATCTTTGCATCGACGACCACTGCGTCGTTTTCGCGGACAAATACCGGGTTCAGATCCATCTGGGCGATCCTCTCACCGAACGCTTCGCTCAGTTGCGAAAGGGTGAGCAGGATCTCGATGACGCTCTCGCGATGATAGCGCTGACCACGATAGCCGTCGAGGATCGCACTCCCACGGAGCTCTTCGAGCATCTGTTCGGCATCGTGACGGCTGATGGGGACCACTCGAAAACTGACATCCTGGTAGACCTCGGTGTATATCCCACCCAGCCCGACCATGATACTCGGACCGAAGGTCTGGTCGTAGAGGAGACCCATGATGATCTCGAGACCTTCCGCCTCCATGGGCTCGATGAGCACCGCCGCGTCGGGGAAGTGATGAAAAAGCGCCCCTACCGCATCGCGAACCGCCTCCGGAGTGGATAACCCAAGCTTGACCCCATCAACATCGGTCTTATGGAGGATCGACGGTGAACAGACCTTCGCCACGGCGGGGAGGTCGCGTTCGAGATCGAGGTCGAGATCGAGATCGAGGTCGTCCAGCGTATCCGGGGACGAGAGGACGCAAAAATCGGGAACCGGTATCGACCATTGCTGGAGGAGGAGCTTCACCTCCGCTTCGGTGAGCTGCTCTCGGCCATCCAGTTGTTCAATGAACGCTTCGACATCGACGTCCATACATCCACACGTCCTTCGAAAAATTCCGTTCGTTTACTCGCAGCCCTATCGTACCGATGTTCGATCTCTTTCGCACCGGCCGTTTCGATTTCTCTAGCCTGTAGTAATAGTGATGTGGACATGAGCGGGAATGCCGTACGACAAGATAAAGGTTGGGGTTTGGGGGCGAGGAAAAAAGATGGCTTTGGGGTGAGGATTTGAAATCGGGGGCCTCCCTCGGCGCAGACGTTTCGTTCGCCTAAGGGGCAAGGGTGAATAATGAGATGAGATGAGATGAGATGAGATGAGATGAGATGAGATGAGATGAGATGAGATGAGATGAAGTGAGATGGTGCGGCAAAGTGCGCTGGTCGTCGCTCGCCCGCGCCGCGGCGGTTTGCAAAGATTTAACTGTTGCGCAACCTTATGGTTGGCCGATGGCGGACGAGCTGGAGATGAGCTATGAGACGATCGTCCAGCAGCACCAAAAAGAGCGACGGAGCAAGAAATTGACACCGCTCGACGCGAAGTTCTATCAAGAGTTGTATCGCTATCTGAACCAGAACCGCCAGCGCTACCACACGATGCAGGAGAACGATCCGGGCTCGAAACGGACCTTGATCTTTGGCGACCAGCTGCGTGATATGGAGCGGTTCGCAGAAGACATCTACACCTTTCGCGAACGCAAGATCGTGCGGCTCGCGCTCGACCGTGCATGGAAATTGGAGCATATCCGCACGAAAGCGATGGTCCCGTCGGAGAAACGGTTCTTCGAGGAGCTGGTCGTGGTGCTCCGGCGGTACCGTGCACGGATCTTCGAACAACGCGATGTGGGCGAGCTGGATGCGCTCGAGGAACTGGGTGGATCGAGCGAGCCGGGTGCCGGCACCGGTATCGAGCCGATCGCACCGGGGTTCACCCTCTTCGACGATAGCGCATCACCCGCACCTGCCACCCCGCCGCTCGTGCCCGACGCGCACGATGAGGGGCGAGCAGAAGAGAGTGGAGCCGAGGACATTCTCGAAGAGCCAGCGTTTCGGGAAAAACAATCGCCCCGGTCCCTCGAACAGAGCGAGCCCAGCGAGCCGGGGGCACCTCGCGAATCCGGCACCCGCCACAGCGAACCGGACCTGGCAACCTCTCGTCGCGGTACGACCACTGCTCCCGCGACCGAACCCACGACCACAACCACGAGCACAACCACGCCCACACCGAGCCCCGAAACCACACCGAGCCCCGCATCGGCATTATCGTCCCAGTCCAGTTCCAGTACCGACCTCGGATCTATTGCTGAGCCATCGCACCCGGCACATGCTCAGGGGGCAGATGCGGCGGCCGCGCCGGGCACGATCGATGCCGGTGAAGAAAGCGAGCCGACTTGGGGAAGCGGACCACACGGTGCAAGCGGGGATGTGGACGGTGGATGGGAAATACTCCGCATCCTCGAAGCGGTCCCGTCGTTCGTTACCCCGGACGGGCGCGTGCTCGAGCTATTGGCCGAGGATGTGGTCACGCTGCCCGTCGATATCGCTCACATCCTTCTCGATCACGAAAAAGCGCACCCGATCCGCCCCTGCCGGTAGCGGTTCTCCAAAACGGCGGGTATGGTTCAATCCCCGTTCGACGCCGACAACTGCGAAATGAGCCGCTCGGCGCGTTCATAGGCGTTATCGAAATATTCGTGCGCGTCGTATCGATCCGCACGGCCCACGAACGACTCGAGCGCGTCGATGATCGAAGAAATATGCTTCTCACGCCGCTCCTCCAGCGGTTTTTCGCCCTGGAGCTTCTGACCGCCCTCGAAGAAACCCTCGGGGTGGTACCAATCCTTGAACCATGTGAAATCGCGGCCAAAGAGCTCGTAGCCCAACCGCGTGGCGGTGACGGGGAAGCTCCGCATCAGCCCGTAATCGGTCTCACGGTCCGCTGCGTACTCGACATAGAGCTTCCCTCCCGGCCCCAGTGGAGCGGAGAAGAGGTCGAGGAGCCGCGCTTCGAACGGTGAGTTGAAATACGCCGTCGGCTCGCCCCGCAGCTCTACGGTGGGATCGAGCCCGAACAGTTCGACCCAGGGATGATAATACGGTTTGCGGCCGTGGAAGATACTTGCATAGCCCAGCGCCGAGCGTTGTGTCCCATCATCGATCGATAATGCGATCGAGACCGCATTGGCGAGGCGACCGCGCGATACCGTGGTGGCAACGATTATCGCAGCGCCCGATGGGAACTCTATCTCGACCCCGGCCGTCAGTTGTTGAACTATCTCTTGCAACATGGACGATCTGACCTCTAGTGGTTGGAGGCGATGGGTAGTGGAGGGTGTGCGTCGTGGGAGGGAAAAGATAGGACCCTGAACGCTGCATTTGGTGAACTGGCAGCCGACGCGAGCCGATGGGCGCGGAACGAATACAAGTTCATTCCATTTGACCGTTTCGGCGCCCCACGCCGGGTCCGTGCCTCTATTGGGCCCCTCACTTCCGCCGTTACACTTCCACCACGCTTTTGCGCCACGGCCTACGCTCCTCTCATCGATCCTGGCCAGAAAACGGGGTGGGAAGAGAGTGTGGCTCGAAATGGCCATGAGCACTTCATCGGGGATAATGAACGAAAGCGTCGGAACGACTCGCGATAGCATAAAATTGATAAACGCTGGTCTCGTTGCCACAATTGGAGCTTCCTGCGCCATGGGTTGTTTCGATACGCGGTCGCGCGATCGCCACCGTTATTGGACCCCCATGGAACCCTGATCGGATCACCTCCCTGTGTGTGTATGCGTGCGTGCGTGCGCACGAACGGTCAGTGGCCGAAACGAGGAACGGAGCGCATCGACCATGCCTCCGATGGACAGGGAGACGAGGAACCAAGGACGGAGTGCGGGTGGAAATCAAAAAGCGTTTGGAATATTATAATGAAATACTCGGCCGCCTACGGCAATCGTTGATGATCATCACGAAGCTCATGGAGGATTGCGACCTTCCGAAGAAGCTGCCGTTGCCGCAGAAGGTCGATGTCGACGCCCAGCTGCAGCGGTTCCGTTCGCTCGTTTCGCTCGTGCGGACCGAGGGTCATTCCTCCCGCAGCATGAAGAAGGAGCTTCGTTCGTTCGACGACAGCCTCCGCCGTGCGCTGGTAACCATCCAATCCACACTCAACCAGTATTCGTATTTCGGCCTCAACGACACCTTCCTCCGACGCCACAGCCCGAAGGACCATGAGACCATCGATACGGTACTGGAAACGCTCGGGCGCTATTTCGAGGCGCTGCAGGTATTTGGGGACGGGTCGAACCTAACAAACGCCAAGCACATCCCGCTACCGAAGCTCGTGG
>CAZSUE010000526.1:0-4175 GCA_964609045.1 uncultured archaeon
CCAACGGCAGTCTCGACCTCGGCATCGGTTCGACCCTTCGCAAAGAGATCGAGAAGACGATCCACATTGATCACTTCGTTCTCGGTAACAACCGACTGCGGCCGCTTGAAACCGTGCATGCCAAAATGATCGCGATCGTATTTGAGCATGTATTTGTATTTATGCTTGTGTAAACCCGCATTACCTCGTCCGCCACGCAGCCCTGCACCGCGGCCCGCTTTGCGACCGCGACCGCAGGTGCGTGACCCGCTACGAAGTTTGCGTTTTCTTCCAGCCATGTTTACGCCTCATTGATAGTTATCGTTAATGTGATGCTGATCGGTCGATCGATCTTAGAACACCCAGGAGCCGATGCCGCAGGTTTGTTCTCGTTCTAGTGCGCGGCGTCACGGCGCATGGGCCGATCGTTGGAGAGTGATCACCCGTCGAGCGGGTGAGTCGAGTCAATATTGTTGAAATGTGTGATCGATGGAACGGTCCAGATCGCTCTTAGGCCATTCGTCGTAAGAGTTCGTTGATCGCCTTGCCGCGATAGCCCAACGCACCGCCGTCGACATAGGAGCGCTTGACACCGCCCCAGCCCTTCCGCGGCGGATGGAGCCGAAAGAGCGGTTTGACCGCCTTGAGATCCTTCATCTGGATCGTATTCGTTAAGAGCGCTTTGGTCAATTCACGATAGGATTTATACCCTTCGACTTCGACCAGTGTCTCTTTGGTCAACGGACGGTTCCCGCTGAGCCGGGCCCGACGCTGTAACAATATGCTGAGCACCTGTGGCGAGATCTCGCCCCAGGTCACATAATCTTTTACCTTCTGGAGCATGCCCTTCGAATACGAGTTCTCGGGTAAGAGCACGCAATGATTGACCCGTCCCAAGCGTAACATCCTCAGCGTGTCGCGAATATCGCCCCGAACATTGACCGTGCCTCGTGCGCGTACTACTGCATATACCATTGCCTATAACCTCCCGTTGGCCGAGCTTACGATTGCGACTCGACCTCGCCGATCGGGCCGCTGATTATGTTCAACCGCCGTTCCTGAGCCGCGGTGACGCGCATCAACGCAGTCTGCTTCAATGCATCGAAAACCGCCTTGGCATAGTTCACCGTGGTACGCGTCTTCCCCTTCGTAAAGCCCCAAACATCCTTGATCCCGGCAAGCCGGAGGACATGCTTGGCGACTTCGCCCACCGCGAGGTCGATGCCCTGCGGCGCGGGGCGGAACCGCACGATGACCGAACCGCTCTTGCCTTCCACGGCAAAGGGGATGGTATGCGGTGTCTGACACCCGCATTCCCAACTCCCGCACCCGCGACGGATCTCGATGAGCTCGGTCTTCGCTTTGTCGATGGTCTTACGGATCGTCGGACCGACCTCGCGACCTTTCGATTGGGTCAGACCCACGAATCCGTTGAGGTTGCCCACCGCACAGGTGGTCGTGAACCGGACCCTTCGACCGGAATCGGTCATACGCTGGACCATGTTCACATTGAGGACCTCGTCCTCGAGGTCCGGAAGGAGAATGTCGACGATCTCCGGTTCACGTAGCGGCAGCCCACTGGCCAGTGCATCGTGCATCGTGTATATCTCGCCTTCCTTGACCATCTTGCCAAGAAGGGTGCGAGGTTCCCAATAGGCGGCGCTGCGCGGGAGACGGACCTTTCGCTTCTGCTTCGATCCTCCGTCTCCCGATCGTTCTTTCGATTTCGAGCCGGTCTCCTTCTCTTCGGTCGATTGCTTCGATCCTTTCGTTTCGTCCTCGTCCGCCATTGCATCAGGCCTCCATGATCTTTCCTTTTACTGCTTCGACTTCGTCGGCAATGTCAGGTCCGATATGTTCACCGGCGAGCCGGTCGTCGGATGGAAATATCCCGTTACCATGGGGGACCTCGACGCCGCCGTCCAGTATTCCTTTCAATGCCGAGAACACCACTGAGCCCTTGACCGGCACATGAAGGCCGATATCGAGTACGGCACGCTCGACATCATGCTCGAGCGCGCGTCGTGCAGCCAATAACCCGGTCAGATACGCCGCCGGGATCGTGTTCGCCATCTGGGTCCAGCCGTACTTGGCCAGTTCCGTTCCCGTTGCCTGCGCAAGCACACGGTCGCCCTGCTCGTCGAGCACGATGAACTGAACGATGTTGTTGGAATTCGTCTTCCGTACCACCGCTCGCGGTAACCCGGAGCGCAATAATCGTAATCGATGATGATAGTTTGTGCGGCCTTCCCGCCGTCGGCGGAACGGCACGCGGTATTTTGGTCCATAGGCCATTAACGTTCCTCCCGTGCCTTTTCCATTTCTAAATGTGATTCCATGTGCGCTGTGGAGCGGAACATACCGCCCTTCGCGTAGAGATAAAAGCGACGATAGGTCGTCGCGTCGATCTCGCCCGAATCGCGTAGCTCGCGCAATCGTCGTCTGATCGGGCGGATCGTCTGGATCCAGCGGCGTTTCCGCGGTTGACGCGCATATTTCGCGCCACGGCGCGAGCCCGGCCCCTTCCGCTTACCTTTCTTTTTCTGCATTGCGAGATGACGGGCGCGGCCGCGTGAGATGCCTTTCTTCTGTTTCTTGCCGATGAAGCCGTCCTTGATCAAAGAACGGATATCCGAGCGCGTCACCGCTTCCGCAACCTCTTCGAGACCGTTGGGGTCGATCCAGACACGGTCGTAACCGCATTTGAGAATGTCGGCGGCCATCCGCCGCTGGAATTTGACATCCATGATCAGAACCCCCGGTTTAAAACACGGATACTACGGTTGTCCGCCTCTTCCTCGATCTCGATCCGTTTGCGCGTGCCCACGCCGTGGGCGATCCGCGCCGCTTGGCGACGTGGGTCCAGCGTGCGGAGGTCTTTGACACGATAGACGAGGACCTCTTCGAAACCGGAAGGATGTCGACCGCGGACCGCTTTCGGACTGCGATAGCCCACCTTCACGCGCTTCGAACGATATTTCTTGCCGCGGCGCATCTTCGAGTGGAGCCCTTTCGGTTTGCGATAGGAGGTGCCGAGACGTTTATATCGGAACCATTCCTGCCGCCGGAAGGTCGGCTTGCGACCCTTTTGTTCGGCACGGATCCGGAGGAGTCGCTCCTCTTCCGCGCTCAGCGTCGGTTTCTCCTTCACCATATAATCGAGCATCGGCTCGTCCAGTGAGAGATCATCGAACTCTTCCTCCAGTTCGTCCAGTTCGTCCAGTTCCTCCAGTTCGTCCTCATCGCCTTCCAGCGCCTCTGTCTCTTCCGCTGGCTCACTCGGACTGCGTCCAAAGATCCGGCGTCGACGTGGCTTGGGCTTCGGCTCCGGCTTCGGCTCCGGCTTCGTCGCCGCGGCCGTCATTTTCCGCTTCTTTTGCGGTTTGCGGAGGGGAGATGGAGATGATGTGTCGCTTGTGTCCGGTTGATCGTTGTTTTCGTCCATGATATCAACCTATAGTGTGGTATTTTCGTGAGATTTCGGTGAGATTGATCGCTCAGATCGGTCAGCTCGTCGCGTAGCCGCGTTCGACGATATAGATGCCGTCCTGGAACACGCGGTTGTCGAAGCCACGGATCTGCGTAGATTGTTCGATATTTGCAGCGGTCTGCATCACATGTTCGATATTATTCCCGCTGACCGTCACCTGGTCGCCGCTGATCTTGACCTTCGTGCTACCGAGGAGCCGGCATTTCCGCGGATGCTTTTCGCCGATGAAATTCTCGATGACGAAGTGTCCCTCTTGCACGCTGGTCTTGATGGGGAAATGTGAATAGACGATCTTGAGATTGCACCTGAAGCCTTTGGTCACACCGTCCACCATGTTCTGGATATGCGAGGCCCAGCAACCGAGCAGCGAATAGACGCGACGCTTTGGAAGGTCGGCACGAACCCGCACACGGTCCGATCCTACCGAAACCGCGATCTTGGAATGGACGAACTCGCGCTCCAGCGTCCCGTTCGGTCCCTCCACAGTGAGTGTATCCCCCTCTTGTTGTACCGTCACTTGGTCGGGGATCATGATCTCTTTTTCTATTATATCTGAGACTGGCATAGTTCCATCGCTCCGGGTGTAATAGTTCAATATATTTAAGCAGTTCCAATCATCGTGGAAGTCGTCATGTCTATTGTCTTTCTTCCGTGTGGCATGGTGTGATGTAGTGTGGCATGGTGTGATGTAGTGTGGCATGGTGTG
>CAZSUE010000527.1:0-4164 GCA_964609045.1 uncultured archaeon
GTCGATGCGGTCGCGGGGCCGGTGCCGGTGCCGGAATCGGCGCCAGTCCCAGTGCCGCAGCCGGAGTCGGAGTCGGAGTCGGAGTCGGCGGCGGTGACTGGTCAAATGCGCGTACGCGCCGAGCTGGAGCGTACGACCGAGGACGGAATCGCGGGCGAGGATGAAGACGGAATCGCGGGCGGAGGCGAGGCTGCGGTCGAGCGTGAACCCGCCCGTGAACTCGCCCGTGAACCCACTCATGCGCGCGAGGAGTTCGAGCCGCTGATACTTGCGTTCTGTTGCCATTACTGTGCGTACGGTGCGGCGGACCTCGCCGGTGCGTCGCGTATTAGCTATCCTCCGAATGTGCGGATCGTGCGATTGATGTGCACGGGGAGGATCGATCTCCAGTATATTCTCCGCGCCTTCGAGCAGGGTGCGGACGGCGTCTATATCGCCGGCTGCCTCGAGGGGAACTGCCATTACCAGGAAGGGAACCTCCGCGCCAGCCAGCGCGTGGCGTATGCGAAGCGTCTCCTCGACGAACTCGGGCTCGGCGCAGAGCGGCTGGAGATGTTCAATATGTCAGCGGCGCAGGGGCAACGCTTCGCCGAGGTGGCAACGGAGATGACCGAACGGATCCGTAGACTGGGGCCGAACCGGTTCGGGCGCCGTTGCCGTCCCGCATCCGCCCGGCGTGGTAATAGGCAATCGGCCTCACCACCCGCTCGATAGAAATCTGCAGACCCGATCCATCTGGATAGACCGCTGTGCTCCCGGCGTGGGCGGTTATTTACCGACACCGGCGGTGAGTTCCCGGCGGCGGCACTCTGCGGCCATTGCGAACAGACTCATCTATTCCGACCCATATCATCTTGGTAATGTACGACGCCCCCTCTCCATTACCTCTATTACCTCCCTATCTCTATTACCTCCATGATCTCTATGACCTTCATTCCCCGTCTCACCCCTCACTCGCCCATCAGCGGCCCGACCTTTATGAAAACTGACATTTCGATGGTGAAATCATGACGAACGACCGAATCGGCGTCTTCATCTGCTCCTGCGATGGACAATTCGAGGCTGACATCGCGCTCGAGAGCCTCTCCGAGCAAATCGCTCTCATCGACGGGGTGGTCACCGCCGAGGTCGTAGATGAGATCTGCGGCCAAGCGGGTGTGGACGGCGTCGTCGCGGCGATCGAGCAGCATAGGATCGAGCGTGTGGTCATCGGCGGCTGCAGCCCGATGGTGAACGAGGCGATCTACACATCGATCATGACCCGCAGCGGGTTGAACCCGTTCCTCCTCGAGATCGCGAACCTTCGCGAACAGTGCGTCTGGGTGCACGCGAGCGATCGGGAGCGATTGACCGCAAAGGCGGAGGTGCTCCTCCGGATGGCGGTGGAGAAGGTCCGCCGGAACGAACCGCTGGAGACGAGCGAGGTACCGATCCGCCGCGCCAGCGTGCTGATCATCGGCAGCGGCGTGGGCGGGCTCACCGCCGCCGGCGATCTGGCGGACCTCGGGGTTAAAAGCGACATCGTAACGACCAGCGACAATCTTGGTGGGCGGTTGCGCCGGATCCATTACGGATTTGGTGCCGACTCGATCTCCGAGGAGCTCGACGCGATCATCCACAAGGTGAAGCAGAACAGGCTCATCGACCTCTATTACCGATCCGAACTCGTGGCGCTGGAGGGTTCGTTCGGGAACTTCACGGCGACGCTGGAGGATATGGACGGCGGCGGTGGAACGACGGTGGAATGTGCGGCGGTATTGATCGCTACCGGCGGGCAGGAGGTACGGCCGGTGGGGCAGTATCGCTACGGCGAGGACCCGCGGGTGATGACGCAGTATGAGTTCGAGGATCGGTTGTACGCCGACGAGCTCGATGATGTGTCCGATGTCGTGATGATCCAGTGTATCGGGTTGGGCGGGAACAATACGGTTTGGTGCTCGCGTACCTGTTGTTCCGCCTCGGTGACGAATGCGCTCCGTTTCGACGAGGTGAACCCGGACGCAGCGGTCCATATCCTCTACCAGAACATGATGACCTACGGGCTGATCGAGAAATATTATCTGAAGGCTGCGTCGAAGGGGACACGCTACGGGCTCTACCATCCCGACCGGCTGCCGAAGGTGGTCGATCACGAAGATCGGCTCGGTGTACTCTTTTTCGATCAGGTGCTCGAGGAGGAGGTACTGATCCCCGCCGACCTCCTCGTGCTTTCCACTGCGACCCAACCGTATCCGTCGCGCGAGCTGGCGGAGATATTGGATGTCCCGCTGGACGAGCACGGTTTTTTCGAGGAGGCGAACATGAAGCATCGACCCGGCTCGACGGTGCGCAAGGGCGTGTTCCTCGTCGGTGCCGCGCACGCACCGAAGTTCGCCTACGAGGTGGTAACGGAGGCCAGTGCGTTCGCCGCACGGATCCATGCGCTATTGAAGCGCGGAGTGGTGGCGGTTGGCGGTGCCATCGCCGAGATCGACCCGCGGCAATGTTCGAGCTGTCTTACCTGCGTCCGCTCCTGCGTCTATCATGCGCCGTTCATCAACCGGAAGGGCATCGCGGAGATCGACGCGGTGAAGTGCGAGGGGTGCGGCGTGTGCGTCTCCGAGTGTCCCGCCAAGGCGATCGTGCTCCATCACTATCGCGATGCAGCGTTACGGGCGCAGACCGATGCGGTGCTTTCGGATACGGAGGTGAAGGGCTTATGATCGAAGAGGAACGGGCGTTCGAACCGGAGATCGTCGTCTATTGTTGCCATTATTGCGGGTATAGCGCCGCCGATGCCGCCGGGAAACAGCATATACGCTATCCGCCCTCGATCACGATCCTCGAGGTTCCCTGCACGGGGAAGGTCGACATCATCCAGATCCTCCATGCACTCGAGTCTGGGCTCGACGGTGTGGCGGTGGTGGGCTGTCTCGACGGGAACTGTAATTTCCAGATCGGGAACCGCCGTGCGAAGAAACGGGTGGAATATGTAAAGCGCGAGCTGGAAGCGATCGGGGTCGACCCCAGGCGCGTTGCGTTCTACAATATCTCGTTGATCTGGGGGAGCCGGTTCGCCATGCTGATGCGCCGCTTCACCGCGCAGATTAGCGAGATCGGCCCCAATCCGTTGAAAACGCTGCGACGCAGAAACCCGGACCGATTGGCGGTCTCGTTGCGCGCAGAAAAGGCGGAGCGATTATTTACCGGTGAACAGATCGGGAGTTGATAGTGATGATCATAGGTGAACGGAAACCGATCGACGAGATCATGGACTTGATCGAAGGAAAGGAGAAGATATTTGTATTCGGCTGCGGCGGGTGTACCACCATCTGTCTTGCGGGTGGTGAGAAAGAGGTCGCCGTCCTCGCGTCGCTCTTACGATTGAGCGCGGGGAAGAAGGGCAACGATCTCGAAGTGGTCGAGGGTGTGGTGGAGCGCCAATGCGAGAAGGAATGGATCGGTGCCGCGCAATTTCGGGAGACGATCGAAACGGTGGATGCGGTCGTCTCGCTCGGATGCGGGATCGGCGTTCAGGCATTGGCGGCGATGTATCCCACCACGCCGATCGTGCCGGGGCTCAATACCTCGTTCCTCGGTATGCCCGAGGAGCAGGGGGTCTGGAACGAAAAATGTCAAGCATGCGGTAACTGTGTGCTGGGGTTGACCGGCGGCATCTGCCCTATCACGCGCTGCTCCAAGAGTTTATTGAACGGCCCGTGCGGCGGATCGCAAAATGGGAAGTGCGAGATCGACCCCGATATCGAATGCGCGTGGCAATTGATCTACGATCGGCTCAACGCGCTGGGCGAGTTGGAGCTTTTGACCAATATCCAGCCGCCGAAGGACTGGCGCACCGCGCGCCATGGCGGTCCGCGCAAGATCGTGCGCGAGGACCTTCGGTTAGAGGAAGAAACGACGTAGAGGAGGCCACTGGGGGTTGGGGCCGCCCCACCCGCCAATGGATCAAAGAAGGGGATAGGGAAGGGGGATAGAGGCTGATCGACAGCTCATTTCGTACCGGGTGCGTGAAGTTCTCGTACTTGTGCTTTGCGGATTCTGCAGAAAGGGTTCCTTCGGACTTCCTTTCTGCGAACACCGCGAAAATGAGTACATTTTCCCGGAATTCTGCAGAAATGGTCCCTGCGGGCTGCATTTCTGCGAACATGGCCAAAGGGAGTACCC
>CAZSUE010000528.1:0-4142 GCA_964609045.1 uncultured archaeon
TCAAAGGGTTAAGTATTTAGATTTTCGCCAAAAAATGTATTAACTAATTGCTCTGTTTGGAATGAGCCGCCCTCTCCACCTGCTCCAATTAATTTATACTAATTATCGCAATAGAATAGCATAGTATAAGATCGGCGCTGAGAGGGCGAGGAGTGTTTGCGGAAAGAATATCTACACGAGCGGTGGAGTTCTTGTATTGACGGTCTTTTATTGACGGTGACGCGCGCGCTGGAGGAGCCGCTTGAATCGCGAACGGCTCTTGCCCTCCTCGCGCGGTTCCTCGGTGGTCTCCTCCAGATGTTCCATGGAGGCCAGCCGCTCCTTGACATGTCGCCGTTCGAGAGCGTGGAAGGTGGTATAGACCTCCTCGGCGAGCGCGGTGAATGTCTCGTCGGGGAGTTCGGCGAGATTGTAGGTGGGGTTGTGTACGAACAGCTCGGACCAGTTGAGCGTATCGGGAAGGATACCGCGCTCGCGGGCATAGGCGTAGAACTCGGTTCCGGGGAACGGTTTTGCAATATTCGGGCGGGGGTTGTACGGGTCGAGGGCGCGGATGAACCGAATGTCCTCGCGGATGTCGTCCGCCGTCTCGCCGGGGAGCCCGATCATCATCGAAAGGGTGGGATAGAGGCCGGCATCGGTCGCCGCACGGCTGACTTTCGCCACCTGCGCCGCCGTGATGCGCTTGCCGATACGATTGAGCACGCGGTCGCTGGCGGACTCGAGTCCGATGAACACATCCTCGCACCCGGCCGCGCGCATGGTCCGCATGAGTGCGGCGTCCACCGTGTCCGCGCGGGTGGTGCAGGCCCAGGCGATGGTGGGGCCATCTTCGATGAGCGACTCGCACAGCGCCGTCACTCGGTCGCGATGGAGCGTGAAGGTATCGTCGAAGAACGAGAACCGACGCACGCCATACTTCCCGTATATCTCGCGGATCTCTTGCAGGACATTCGCAATGGAACGGTAGCGTACTTTCCGCGTCCAGATCAAATGCGAGGAACAGAATTGGCACCGAAACGGACAGCCGCGCGAGGTGACGAGGACGCCGAGCGCACGGCGCGGGAACTGGTGGCGGCGTAGGAGGAGCTCGCGGTTGGAAAACGGGAGCGAATCGAGGTCTGCGATGAGCGCGCGCGGCCGGTTATGGATGAGGCGCTCCCCTTCCGACCAGCTGACGCCGTCGATATCGTCCAGCGGTGCATCGTTCTCGAGCGCCGCCGCCAGCTCGACGATGGTGCGCTCCCCCTCGCCACGGATCACGATGTCGAACTCATTTTCGCGCAGTGTTGGCTCGGGGAGGATGGTGGGATGCGCGCCACCGACAACGACACGCACGCTGGGATCGCGCGCTTTGGCGAAGCGTGCCAGCATCCGCGCCGCGCCATATTTCGAGGTGAGGAGCGTCATCCCGATGAGGTCCGGGTCGAACCGCTCGAGGGTTGCGATCATTTCCTCCCAGATCGGATGGGCCGAATCGGAGATGCCCGCGAGATATTGTTTTCGCGCCTGGAACATCTGGAGGTTGGACGGGAACTGTGTGTTTGGTGAAAAATCGGCGTGATAGACCGCAACCTCATGTCCCGCCTCGTCGAGCACGGTCGCGAGCGAACAGATACCGACACAGACTTCCTGATAGGCGCCGCCGAAGAAACGGTAGTACGGTGGGTCGACGAGGAGGATGCGCATGAGCGTGTCAGGTCCGCAGATGCTATTTAGCGTTATGGGACCGTGGATTGGATCTTGCGTAGACTGTAGAGGATCGCTGAGAGCCGATCGAAGCAATGGAACCCATTACAGCTCTGGATGTGCGCGCTGGAGCAACTCTCGCGCGCGGTGGGCGATCATCTCGTGATTCTCCAATTTCTCGCGCCATGACTCGGGGATGGCGTCCACACCGAGGTATGCACCGGAGATGCCCGCGGCCATGGCACCGATGGTGTCGCTATCGCCGCCCACGGCGGTGGCGCCGAAGAGGCATTTTTCGAAGGAAGCTGGAGCGTTGAGGAAGGAGAAGATCGCGTACGGGACCGAGCGGTGTATCTCGATACTGGTCCCGAGGCTCTCGGCAGCTTTGGCATTGGATGCGCCGTCCTCGAGAAGCCTACGCACACGAGTCAATTGGTCGCAAAATTCGTCTGTACGCACGGTGTCGATCAGTTCGGCACAGAAGTTGGCGACGGAGAATTCTTCTTCCGGCTCGAGGTTCACCGCCATGGCCACCGCGCGTGCCTGGAGTATGGCGCCGTCGATCCCGAGCGGGTGTGTATGGGTGATCTTGGCGGAGAGCGCGGCCTCTTCCTCGAGGTGGTCGCTCTGGTGGTAATAGAGCCCGAGCGGGACGATGCGCATGGCGGCGCCGTTCCCGAACGAACCGGTACCGCCAAAGAGCGTCTGTGCCTCGGCGATGTACGACCCCCCCTCTTCCACCCGCTTGAACAACGACGGCGGTCCCACTGCATATCCGCGCCATGGCTCCTCGCGATAGTTGCGCGCAAAGGTATCGCCCAACGATCGTTCCTCGATAGCGCCCACTTCGATCAGCGACTGGGCGATGCCGATGGCCATGGCGGTGTCGTCGGTATAGCGCAGTTTGTGGGTCCATTCCAGCTCCGCCATTACCTCCTCTTTCGACCGCATGGCGATGAAGAGCTCGCCGATGGCGTCGCCCAGTGCGCTCCCGATCATGCCGCCGAGAAATTTCGCTTCAATATCGTTACGATCCATCCTATCGCCCTCTCAGTGGTGATTGGTGATTGGTGTTTATTGATTGGTGACACTTCATTACACTTCAATTTGCTTCTATTGGGTCCGATCCGATCCAAATGCCATGAAACAAAACCTCCATTGATGGGGTATGTGTCGAGGTATTTTGTTTCAGGTATAATAATGAAAAAGGACGGGGGATGGGGCGGCCCCAACCCCTCCAAATTCTAACCCCCTCTTTTTCATATTGACCCAATAAGGCCGGAGGAGATGATGGGCATGATATGATAAAAAGGCTGGCCCGATCCCCGATATCGATCCCTACTTCTCTCGCTGGTGCTGACGGCCTATGGGTGGAACGGGGATGCTCTCGCACCCGGCGACGAGTTCGCTGCGTATCGCTCGCTAGTCGTCAGTGGGCTTCTCACCCTTTTTCCTCTCGTCGATGACCGAGCGGGTCATATGTTCATTGGTTTCGAGCTTGAAGGTGACGATCACGGCGACGAAGAGGCATGCCGCTGCGATGGGCGCGATCGTGAGTAGCCCGAGGGAGCCGCTGGAGCGGCCAAAGACATCGAGGAACACACCGAGGAAACCGATGCCCACGGCATTGGCGATGCGTATCCCGAGCCCGTTCATACCGAAATAGATGCCTTCGCGGCGACAGCCGGTCTCGACCTCGTCGGCGTCGATGATATCGGAAAGGATGGTATCGGGGAGGAGGAATGTGCCGGCGAGGGGGAACCCGATGGCGCTGAGCACGATGAGCCCGGCGAAGAACCGCCCCATGATCGGTGGCGGATAGTCCACGCGTACCGGGATGGTAAGGTTGGTCTGGGTCGTCTGGTCGTCGATGACCACCTCGATCTTGCGCGTCTCCTCCGGTGCGGCGGTCGCGTAGATCACTTCGATGACAATATGGACGGTCCCGTTCTCGGGAACGGTGGTGATGTTGGCCTCGCCGTCGGGCGCGGTCACATTGAAGCTCAGGGCGTCGAT
Organism: uncultured archaeon; assembly: GCA_964609045.1. Taxonomy (GTDB): domain Archaea; phylum Thermoplasmatota; class Penumbrarchaeia; order CAZSUE01; family CAZSUE01; genus CAZSUE01. Next base: position 3,706 of record CAZSUE010000528.1, read on the forward strand.
GGGTGTGTCGAGGTCGTAGATGAAACGCGTCACGTCGATGCTCGTCTTTGCATCGGAGAGGAGGTCGATGGTCGGCACCGGTGCGAGCGAGACCGGTGGGAGCGCGGAGCTGCTGTCGTTGGCTGCGGCGGTGTAGAAGATGACGACCGGGAGCCGCACCGAAAGCTCGTTTGTGGCAGCGGTGAGGTTGAACCGTAACGCGGTATTGGGGGGTGTGGCCGCAGCCATATCCACCACTATTTCGGTCCCGTTCACGCCGATATGCTGTGCATTGGGGTCAGCGTCCAGTGTGAACATCGTGCCGGCGGGGTCGGAGAGCTGCTCGCGGAGGTCGATACGGTAGGTCGACGCGTTGGTGGCCCGCACAAGAGTGGGTTGCGCAGAAAAGATCGCGTCGGCTGCGTCGGTGTCGAACGGTGCGGCCGTCACCGTTTGGC
>CAZSUE010000529.1:0-4100 GCA_964609045.1 uncultured archaeon
GGGGGGGGGGGGGGGGGGGGGGGGGGGGAGGGGTGGGGGGGGGGGGGGAGACGGGTGGTGGGGAGACGGGCGGTGGCGGAATACGGGAGGAATAGGGGCGGAATAGGAGAGGAACACCGTTCGGGCGCTATCGGGCTGTTGCATAATCGACATTTGCGGGTCGATGAAAACGCCACGGCGGCTTTTATTCTCTGGCCTCTCACTTCAGCCCGAGGAGGTCGCGTTCCGCCTCGCTGCTCGGCCCTTCGTACCAACCCTTCTGCTCGGCGGCGGGTGTGCGTTGTTCCGCGGGCAGTTTCCGGTAGGCTTGTTTGATCGCGTCGGTGGGACAGTTACTCAGACAGAGCCCACAGTGATCGATACCGGGACATTTTCGACGCGTCCCTCCGGTCACCTGCGGAAAAAAGACACCGTCGAAGCGTATCGCTTTGAACGGACAGACATCGGCGCATACCCCGCAGCGCGCACATGCGCCAACGAACGCCTCGACATCGAGATGCTCGTCGAGCCACCGGTCGTCCTCGATGCGCCGTTTCTCGCCGGAATAATGTCCGACCTCGCCGATGCCGGGGAGTGTCCGCGCCTCCAGCCCCTCGAAGGTCGCATTCTGGAATGCAAACGAGAACATTCCGGCGGCGAGAGCGGTTCCGGAGATGGTCAGGAACTTGCGTCGATCCATAGTGTCCATACCTCAACTCGTTCTTCGAACCGTGATCGTGGCACATGACGCCGTATGGGTCACTGGCCGGCCGCCTCCTCGTCGCTTTTTTCGCGCACTTTGCGGTTGTTCACCCATGTGATCGCGTTGTACCCACAGATCTTGAAACATTTCCCGCACCCGATACACGGCTGCGGCATGGAGGAGTACGGTGTCCATGCCATGTTCAATTTATTGGGGATATGGTCGGGCGTTTTACCGTAGCGTTGGTCGGGAAACCCCGAGACGATCTTGACATCGTACGGCTCGTACCCGGCCTTCCCTTCGCGATACGATTCGAACTTCGTCCGGCGCGAGTACTGCAGATGGAGCTTCACGATATCGACGGGGCAGACCTCGGTGCATGGCGCGGTGCAGTAGATACCGTTGCCTTTGAGCCGCTTCTCTTTCTCGGTCAGATCTTCGATGGAATCGTCGATATAATAATACCCTTCCGGGTCGCTTTTGATACCAGACAACGCCTGCATATCCTCATGATAGGCGCAGACCACCTCGTTGACGATGGGGAAGCCGCCGCTTTTCATCGCCGCCGCACGCTCCACCGGTTCGAGGTCCTCGTCGACGGCGTCGTAGATCTCTTTGCGCCCTTCATCGATCTCTTCTGCAAAATATTGGTCGACGATGTCCGCCTCGGACGGTGACGAGAATTCTGCGACCCCCATCCCGATCACCCCGCCGATCCCGATGAAGGAGAGGTGTTTGAGGAACTTTCTCCGGCTCGGATCTTTCTTCGCCATGTACTATTCACCACCGTATCCGTATCCGTATCCGTGTCCATATCCGTATGGTTCATCGTCTCGGTCGAAGGCTCAAACTTCCACTGTCGTTTCAACGATATTTACCGTCGGCTTTCAGATCGCGAATATACTTCGTAATATTGAGATTGACCGGGCATTGCGGCTCGCAATTGAGACAAAGCGGGTCATAGAACGCGGCATCCCTTGCACGCATCTCGTAGCATTCGAGGAGCTGCTCGTCGCTGAAACCGCGTTTCAGTGCGTTCTGCACGCTGATCGGCCTATCTTCGCCCTTCATCATCACGCGGATATGCTTATCGCGTTCATAGAGGTTCTGGAGCGTGATCACCAAGTTCGAATTCCTGCAGCTTCCTTCCATCATGACATTGCTCTTGATGTCGTATTTGGCGCCGCAGATGATCGTATTATAGCGCCGGACCGGTATCTGCGCAAGCATCCGCCGGTTGGGATTGTTCGTCCGTGCGGCGATGGCGTAGCCTGCGGGGTCGTAATGCCACGGGCACTTCACCGCACATGCGCGACACTCATAGCAGAGGAGCGCGTCCGCATGCCCGGACGATGACGCCATGACCGGGAGCCCGCCGAGGAAGCCACCGAGGGTCATGAACGCGGCGACATTCACCGCTTTCCACGTTCCGGTCATGAACTTCCGACGGGAGAGTTCCGGTGTCAGTTTCTCGATATCCTTTGCCACACTATCGTCTCCAACCGTGGCTTGTCACTGGGCCGAGCTAGACGACCCCGATCGTCTACGCGCTATCGTCGGGGATCGCAACGTTCAGAATTTATTTAAGGTTAGTGCCTAGCGAAGCGATGACGGGACGAGTGTGGCCATTGGCCGCGTACCGCTTTACTGCGCGAACCGCCGCCGCAGCCGCCGCTCCAGTGCGTTCCCGGGAACGACCCCGGTGATACGATCGACCAGTACGCCGTTGTCGAACAGAAGGAGCGTGGGTATACCGCTGACCTGGAACCGCTGGGCGAGCTGCGGGTACGCGTCGGTATTCAGCTTCCCGAACACCACCGTCCCCGCGAGTCGCTTTGCGAGGATCTCGATGACCGGCGCGATCTTTTGACACGGGCCGCACCAGGGCGCCCAGCAGTCCACGACCAAAGCTGGATAGGTTGCGAGCGCATGCTGGAAGCGCTGCGGGGTAAGTTCGATCGGCTGATCGGGCCATTGCTCCGCCTCGGTCCCGTCTCTGGCGGTTGCACCGTTTTGTGTATCCCGAACCGCTTTCGATCCAGATCCAGATCCAGATCCAGATCCCGACCTCTTATGCACGCGCTGCGACGCTTCGAGCTCGGCTTTCAAACGTTCCAGTTTACGCCGGCGGATCTCTTCGAGTTCGTCCATCGTTCCGACCGTCCTCCAGGGAGAGGACGAACCGCGCGGCGCTATTTAAACCTGCGGCAGGATCTCTGTTCCTCCGTTCGTTCGTTCGTTCGTTCGTTTGTTCGTTTGTTCGTTCGTTCGTTCGTTCGTTTGTTCGTCCGTTCGTCCGTCGCGTCCCGTCAGAGTGTGATGAACGCAACGCCGATGGTCGTGTGTAAAACGAATCGAGATCGAAGCCGACGATATACTGATCGAGTATTGTGAGTAGCGTGCGGGATCGTTGGCTCACCAGCAGCGGCACCATTCGCGGTTTCGGGATCATTGGCGGTGTGAGCGGTTCCATACGATCTTTCTATTCCTTTTTTATAGGATGAATCGAACTTCTTCACGGTGTGTTGATCTATGAACTATATCATCGTCTATTGGTCACGATATGGGAACGGCAAGCGGATCGTGGACCGGCTCTCGGAGACATTGCGCGCCACCGGCGCCGAGGTGCAGACCGTTACCACCGACGAGGCGGACCCTGCAGCGTTGCCCGATGCAGACGCGTATGTCTTCTCCGCGCCCACCGAAGCCTTCCGCGTGCAACGGAACATGCGCAAGTTCATGCGCAAGCTTCCGGGGATGGAGGGAAAACGCTACGGCATCATCAATACACACGCGATGAAACGCAACTGGCTTAAAAGCATGGAGAGACGACTACGCAAAAGGAAGATGGTGAAGGCCGCATCGCTAGATCTCCAGGTGGGGAAGGACGCCGATAGCGGGAACGCACTACCCAACGGATGGGAGCAGCAAGTCGACGCGTTCGCGCGCGAACTCAGGAACGCACTATAGGGGTGGTCCCATCTCACTTACGCGCCCATGAGATATCTGACACCCTCTGCACTGGATTTCTCTCCTCACCTCTCCTCACCTCTCCTTTCCGAGTTCGATCTTCTCGCCGTTATTGCTGGAACGGTCGTGAGCAACGTGTTCCCAATCCCACATGGGCGCGTTCGCGCCATCGAAGGTGCCTTCTCCTCGCGTTATCTCATCGTCCACTCCCACCGGTCTTCGTGCTTCGCCCGCACCACACTCCACACTCCACGCTCCACTGCAGAAAATACGCTCAGCCACCGATCCGCTTGCAGGTTTGCATGCTTGATTGCTTGAATGCTTGAATGCTTGAATGCTTGAATGCTTGATTGCTTGAATGCTTGATTGCTTGAATGCTTGAATGCTTGAATGCTCTCTTTTATCCATGGCAATAAACCGCTAAAAAGTTAGCGGTCTGACCTACTTT
>CAZSUE010000530.1:0-4095 GCA_964609045.1 uncultured archaeon
ATATATCTACCTGGTCGCCGATCATGGGCCCGCACTCATCCTCACGATGCATGTTGGCAAGCACCGAGAACTACTGGCCGAGTTTTTCGACCCCTTCATCTCCTGTATCGAAAAGCGCAAGATGGCGCCGGAGGCGGTGCTCATCGATCAAAAGCAGATGGCAACAATGCTCGGACCCGTGGCCGATGCGCTCGGTTCGACCTCGTCATGGTCCCTCACTTGGGGAGGCTCGCCGAGCTGAAGATGGAGATGTTCCTAGCCATGGGCGAGCGGTTATTCGGATAAATGAATCTATGATATGATATGATATGGCGTTCGGCTATTCCGATCAGCCGATATCGAACAGCTCGTCCAGCTCCTCGTCGCCGAGCTCTTCGTCCCACTCTTCGTCCTCCCACCCTTCCTCGCTCCAGCGCTCGTCCAGCACTCCGGGTTCGCCGCGCGCGGCATCTTCGGGCGGTACCGGCTCGGTGGGCTCCTCGACCTCGAACGCAAAGAGCGCATCGAGCTCGTCCGGTCCCTCGAACGCTTCGATCTCCTCCACCGGCGCCCATGCGGCCTCTTCCGGCTGCTCCATCTCCATCTCTGTATCAGTATCGACCGCCGCCTCTTCCATGGACTGGTAGCCATACTCGTACCCGTCCTCGTATCCTTCCCCACCGGCCGGCTCCGCCAGCACTTCTGCTTCCTCTCCCTCGTATCCTTCCCCCATGGGCTCGAACGCGCCGTCCGCGGGTTGTGGCGGGTAGTACTCCTCCATGTCGGGCTCACCCTCCTCCCCGAAATCTTGCGTTGGGTACGCATCCTCGTACGCGCTTGTTGCCGGTGGCGCCTCGCCCTCGACTTGTGTCATATCGGCGGGTTGCTGATACGCACCGTACTCATACTCCCCGGCGTACGCACCCGTGGGTCCGTCATATTCTTGATATTCGTACTCCTCTGCGGTCCGCGGCCGCGAAGCAGCCCCTTCCTCATAGTCATACTGCGCGCCCTCGCCGGCGTCTCCCGCATAGAACGATCCCTCGATCTCCTCCGGTCGGCGTTTCCTAAGGATGACGAAGGTGACGACGGCGCCGACAGCGACCGCGGCGACGAAGAGCCAGACCCAGAGCGGCATCCCGAGGAAACCCCCCTCACCTAGATCTTGCGTGTCCGAGTCATCGGTCTCGTCGTCACCAGTAGTGGCGTTCACCTGCACCGTGAGTATCTTGGTCGCAGTGGCGCCGCGGTCGTCGGTCACCGTCAGCATGATCGAATAGGTGTCGGCGGTATCGAAGGTATAGCTGAGCGTCGAGCCGCTCCGCGTTGCGATCTCATCGCCGCCCGAGGTGCGGATCGTCCAGCTGAAGTTCGCGATCGCGCCGTCCGGATCACTACTCGCGCTGGCATCGAGCGCCACCGGCTCACCCACCTTCGCATACACGATCGCGCCCGCGTCGATATCGACCACCGGCTCTTCGTTCTCCGCCGCGGTAACGGTGACAGTAATACTATCGTTGGCGCTGGCGCCGTCGTCGTCGGTGACCGTGAGCGTGACTGCGTAGCTCCCGGCGCTTTCGAAGGTGTACTGCACGGTGACGCCGGTGCGCTCGACGGGCACGCCCTCTATATCGATGGTCCAGCGGTATGAGACGATCGCGCCGTCGGGGTCGGAGGAGCCGCTCGCGTCGAGCGTCAGCATCTCGCCAACCTCCGCAGTGCGGTCGCCGCCGGCATCGGCGTTCGGCGGCCTGTTCGCTTCACCGGTCACCGTGATGTTCACCGTATCGGAATCACTCCCGCCATCGTCATCCGCCACCGTCAATTGTATCTCGTAGCTGCCCGGCGTGTCGAACCGGTGGCTCGGCGTGGCGGTGTCGTAGGTGACCGACGTGCTGCCCTCCATGAACGCCCAGCTATAAACCACGATCGGACCGTCGGGGTCGTACGAAGCAGTGGCGTCGAAGTCCACCATTGTCCCAACCGGCACATTCTGGTCCGCGCCCGCGTCTGCCACCGGCGGCTCGTTGCCGCCGCCCACGGTGATGTTCACAATATCGGTATCGCTGGCGCCGTCGTCGTCTATCACCGTCAGCGTCACCGTGTAGTTCCCGGCGAGCGCGAACGCAAAGCTCGGCGTGGCGCCGGAGAGCTCCATCGGCGCGCCGAGATGTTCGAACCGCCAGGTATAGTTCGCGATCGAACCGTCGGGGTCGTACGAAGCAGTGCCGTCGAAGCTGACCCCTTCCGCCACCTCGACCTGCAGGTCCGCGCCCGCGTCGGCATGCGGCGGTACATTTGGTGCGACGATGGTCATGTTCACAATATCGGTATCGTCGGCGCCGCGGTCGTCTATCACCGTCAGCGTGACCTCGTACTCGCCCGCGATATCGAACGCGAACGATGGTGTGGCGCCGTAGAGCGCGGTGGGCGCGCCATCGTAGGTGAAGTGCCAGGTAAAGTTCGCGATCGCGCCGTCCGGGTCGAACGAGCCAGAACCGTCGAGAACGACGGGCGTGGAGGTAGCGACGGTGCGGTCCGCGCCCGCGTCGGCATGTGGCGGAAAATTCGCTACCACGGTGATGTTCACCGTGTCGCTATCGCTTGCGCCGTCGTCGTCTATCACCGTGAGCGTGACCTCGTACTCGCCCGCGATATCGAACAGGAAGGAGGGCGCGGCGCCGTAGAGCGCGGTGGGCGCGCCGTCATAGGTGAAGTTCCAGGTAAAATTCGCGATCGCGCCGTCCGGGTCGAACGAGCCAGAACCGTCGAGAACGACGGGCGTGGAGGTCGCGACGGTGCGGTCCGCGCCCGCATCGGCCTGCGGCGGGGAATTTGCTGCGGTGACGGTGATGTTCACGATGTCGGTATCGTTGTCGCCGCGGTCGTCGATGACCGTCAGCGTGACCTCGTACTCGCCCACGATGTCGAAGGTGAAGGTAGGTGTGGCGCCGTAGAGTGCGACCGGTGCGCTGTCGTAGGTCAAGAGCCATGTGAAATTCGTAATCGTCCCGTCGGGGTCGCTCGACGCGCTTGCATCGAAGGTGATCGTCGTCCCGTTCTCGACAGACTGGTCGCTTCCGGCGTCGGCGACGGGCGGCGCGTTCGTCTGCATGGGCGCCATCAACGGATAGAAGTCCCGCGCACCGGCGCTGCCGGAAATATCGTACGGCGTATCGCCGATATCGTCGCCGTCGGCGTCGGTGCCGGTATAATCGGACCAGTAGTTCCCCGCGGCGGATACGGTGTCGTTCCATGCGTTCGCCGTGCCGTTGTCGTACGCATGGTGCGCGTTGTCGACGAGCGCGTTATGATAGAGCATATTATCAGTGCAGCCGCCGCCGACGAGGATGCCCACACCGCTCGTATTGGAGATACGGTTGGTTGCCAGTATGTTCTCGTTGGCCGCTGCGACGATGGTGACGCCGTTCTCGTTATGGTGGCAGCTGTTATTCTCGACGGTGTTGCGCCGCGCGGTATTCAATACGATGCCGTCGAGGTTCTGCGTGCAGGTGTTGCGTGATAGGGTATTCTGGTGGCTCTCGTAGAGCTCGATGCCCACATTGTTGTGCGAGCAGTTATTCTCCGTCAACCTATTGTATCGGGTCTTGAAGTCTGAGAACGCGTAATCTGAGAGCGTGATGCCGTTGTTGTTATGGGTGCAGCGATTGCGGGTGAGGGTGTTTTGCTCCGAGTCGTAGACCCGTATCCCCTCTTGCGTGTGATTCGCGCAGCTATTCTCGGTCACGGTCGTGTTCGTGGTGCGGGTAAGGTCGATGCCGCGGCTGCTATCGGTGCAGGTGTTGTTCGAGACGGTGAGCGCGGTGCAATCCTCGATCGTGATGCCGAAGCCCCCTCCAGTAATGGTGTTATCGGAGACGACGGAATCCGCGCTCTCTATTATATCGATACCCCGACTAAAAGTGACGATCGTATTATGGCGTACGGTCAGGTTCGTGCTGGGGTCGTCTGCATGTATTCCCATGGTACTGCCGGCACAGTAATTGTTCTCTATGGTCAGCTCGTTCGCCACGCCGATCAAGATCGGGAACTGGCCTCCGGTGCAACTATTGTTTGCAACGATCACATGCTCGGTGTTTGCGATATGGATACCCC
>CAZSUE010000531.1:0-4080 GCA_964609045.1 uncultured archaeon
AGTTGGGAAGCAGTCTCGAAAACCTAGACCCGCCGACAGAGGCGGAGCTGGACCGGCGCGAGACGGCGCTGAGGACGGCAAAAAATGAATTGAGGGCGCACCGCGCGGCGGAAAAACGGCACGAAGCTGCGCTTGAATGGTTCAAACGGTACGACGAACTGAACGCACGCGCGAAGAAGGCGGAGGCCGAGCGCGAGGCGGCACAGCGTTCGTTCGAAGAAGCGGCACCGAAGCGTGAGGAGCTGACACGGGCGCGTGAGGCGATGTCGCTACGCGCTGAGCTCGAGCGCGATACGGAGGCACTGTCAGCGCTGGAGCGCGCAAAAGAACGCTGTTTACAGTGCGAACGAACGCTCGAAGAGGCAACAGTACACGATACCGATGCGAAGCACGCGCTGGAGCGTATCATGTTGGAGCATGCAACGGAAGAACAGCGTCAGGCCGCGCTGAAACCGCAGCTGGATGCGGCGCGCGCGCTCGATGTTCGGATCCAAACGCTGATAGAAACGGTCGAGGCCGTCGGAGAGACGATGCGGCGCCAGCAAACATTGATGGAGGACGCGAAGGCTCGAGCGGATGGTTTAAAAGAGGAGCTCGCCGCGCACGAATCCGCGATGGATCGTGAAACGCACTGGCTCGAGGAGCACGCCTCGGCCGCACGGCTCGTGGAGGCCCATGCGCAATGGTCCGACCAGCTCGAAACGCTCCAAACGACGATCGAGCGCCATGCGACGCTGATTCGCGATCTGGCGGATCAGAAACGGGCGAAGGAGGAACGCGAGGAGCGGCTCGAAACGCTCCGCGACCGGGTCGATAAGTGTCGGCGCGAGGCGGAGAATGCCCATATGGAGCTGAGCGAACGCGAGGCCAAGTTGGAGCAGGCGCAGAAGGAGCACCCGCCGGCGAAGATGCAAAACCAACTCAATATTGCGGCAGATGCCCACAGTGCGTTCACAAAGGTCAGCAATCACATGGAAGACCTCGACGCGGTCAAAGCCCATATCGAAACGCTCGAAAAGAAGCTGGCGACGACCCAAAGTGCGCGTGCCGATCGTACATGTGTGCGCGAGCAGTGCGCGCGAGAAAAAGAACGACTCGAAGCACGGGTCGATGAGGCGGAGCACGCGCGTTCACAACTGACCATGGCGCTCTCGCAAGAGGACTTGCGGGCCACGCTGCGGGTGGGCGAACCTTGCCCGGTCTGCGGCGCACGAGAGCATCCGTACGCGACGGCGGGCGCTGCACCCACAGAACGCGCATATGATGAAGCGAAAGAGCGTGTGGAGACATTGAACGAGGAATTGAAAAGTTGCAATGTTGCGTTCCAGGAGCACGAACTCGAGATCGGGCGGCTCGAGGAGCGGCTGGAACAATTTACCCAACAGTGCGATGAGTATGAGGTAGAGCGCCACCGCACCCTCGAACGGCAACGGGCAGCGTTCGAAGCGCTCTACGATGTCGCGCGTGAGCTCCCGCTCTCTGTCGAACTCGTCGAAACGGCGTTGGAGGCGCGCGAAGGGTCGGCATGGGACCATCTCGACGAGCAAATATCAGTATTGCGGAAAGAGGCGGCCGCAGCGCTGGAGCAGCACCGTTCATTCCAAGCGGAGGTGGAGACGGCGCGAAAGCGTGCGGAGGGCGCAGATGACGCGCTGCGGGCGGTGCGCGACGAGCTGAGGGAGAGAATTGCGGCACAACAACGCCTGGACCAGACCATTAGGGAGCTGCGCCGTCGGATCGAGGAAGCGGAGGAGCGCATGGCCAGTGTGGAATCGAAGCTGGAGCCGGTGCTTGGGGTCTATGACACAGAGTGGATGACGCGCTGTGAAGCCGATCCCACATCTTACCGTCGTGAGCTGGACAACGCGGTGGACGAGTATCGTGACCACGACGCGGCAGGGAAGGAAGCCGAAACGATGCGACAACAACTCACGCCGAAACTTGCCGAAGCACGCTCTCATCTCACCGACCGGCAACAGCGCGTCGAAGAGGTCGGCGAGCAGCTCCAGCAGGAACAGCGACGGCTTGGGCAATTACAACAAAACCGCGCCGAGCTGCTGGACGGCGAGCCAGTGGCGAAAGTGGAAGATGAGGGACGGGATAAGATGGAGGCGCTGGGAGCGGCGCTGGAACGCGCACGCAGCAACGAAAAGCGTGCTACGAGCACACTGGAAACGGCAAAGAGCGCGCTGGCGCATGCGAAGGAAGCATGCAAGGAACGGAACGCGGACCGGCAACGGGCGAAAGAGGCAGTAGCGCGCGGACTGGACCGCGTCGGACTCGAGGAAGCCACCGCACGCGCATTGGTGGCCAAGGGCAAGAGTTACGTCGCGAGGCTCGAAGGTGAGCTCCAGTCGTTGCGAGACGCGCTGGAGAAGGCAAAGGAGCGTGCCGCACAACGCTCCAGCGATCGGAAACGGTTCGAAGCCACCGAGGATCGGCCGCAGGAGGACCGAACGGCGGTGGCCAGGGCGTTGCGAGAGACACGCGAGCGAATTGAGCGCTTGGAGAACCAGACCCACGAACTGAAAGCCCAACAGATCCACGATCGGGATCAGAAAGCGCGTGCGGACGAGGTCGCCAAAGAACTGGCGGCGGTGGAGAAGGAGGGCGAGAAATGGCTGAAGCTCAGCGACCTCATCGGCCATCATGCGGGCGACACATTCATGAAGTTTGCCCAGAGCCTCACCCTCGAGCGATTGGTCGCCTTTGCGAACGGGCATCTCGAGCAGCTCGCGCCGCGGTACCGGTTAAAGCAGGTGGGCGGTGCGGAGCTGGAACTGGCCATCATCGATCTCGATCAGGCGTCGGAGATCAGGCCCGTATCGTCGCTCTCGGGCGGGGAGACCTTCCTCATTTCGCTCGCGCTGGCGCTGGCGCTTTCCACGCTCTCACGGCGTCAGACGCAGATCGAGACACTCTTCATCGACGAGGGGTTCGGCACGCTCGATGTCGACGCGCTCGACGATGCGCTCTCCACGCTGGAGCTCCTCCACGCGCAGGGGAAGATCATCGGGCTGATCTCGCATGTCCCAGCGCTCCAGGAGCGGATACCGTATCTCGTTCGCATCGAGCCACAGGGGGCGGGTCGGAGTGAGCTTGCGGTGGAGCTGCAGACCTCCACCCAGGCCGTCGGAGGCGTCGGAAGCGTCGTCGTCGAGGACCTCGGCGATTGAGCGAGAGGAGTGGGGGCCGCGGCTCAGTTCGGATGCGTCATGGAGGGTTGCGTAGGGTGGTCTCGAACGGTCGAAAATGGTATTGCCCTAGCGAATGTAGGAACCGCCGGGAGATGCCAGTTTGCTCGATCAGGAGTTCTCGCCGGGCGTATCGGCGCCGAGGTGCTGTAGCACTGTAGCACTGTAACAGGGAAACACGAAAAAAGGTAAAACGGTCGCGTGGTAACACGGTACGATACGATACGACAGGAGGGGAGGAACGGTCACCGCGCTTTCTTCTTTTTCGATTTCACGCGCCGCTCGCGCGTATACTTGACCTTCGTTTTCCCCTCGCCGCCGTTCTCGTCATCTTCCAGCGGCTGCCATGGCCAGATCCTCAGCACCATCTCGACACGGATGATCAACCGCGGGAGTGTAACGCGGCGCCATGGAACATAGCCCTTGATCGTTTTGGCCGGGCTCTGCCCCGGGCTTTCGACCCAATCGATATCGCTGCATGAAGTCTCATAAATATCTTTCAGGATGATGACCTCTTTGTCGTATTTCACTAGTGCGCCGCGATAGCCGTTCCCGTCGTTCATGATCACGGCGATCTCCGAATCGACATATTCCGATAACTCTGAGGCAAGTGACATATCCAACCCTCTACGCGTTCCCGTGAAACAATACTGCTCGGCTTATAAATCTATCGTGGGTTGGTTGGGTGGTGAGCTTCGCTTCGTGGTCGGCCTTTTTTTCTGCTAAGCTCGAGCGTGAGGTTGCTTCGATTCGTAGAAGATCGGTGCAGTGCAAAACCGCAATCACCACCGGAGCTGGTGATGCCGCTGTAATTGTGGATGAGGCAGATGAGAATGAATCGATCGGGTATACCATTAGTTAGATGGATAGGAGCTCTTATTGATCA
>CAZSUE010000532.1:0-4079 GCA_964609045.1 uncultured archaeon
ACCCTTCCTTCCCGTCCTCGAGAACGGTGCGGATGGAATAACGCTGTTCGTTGGTTGGTTCGAACCCGTAGTGGAGCGTTCCATTGGTGGTGCTGTTCACGGTGCGCGAGATGAGCCCGGCGCGATCGATGAGCTTCGAGGCGACATTGGGCGACGAACTCTCGACCCGCACCCCGACGGTGTCTCCACGCTTGCAATGATAATATGGCCGATCCGCGGAATCGTAGCCATAGGGCTCGATGGGGGTGACGGTGGGTGGGTGGTAGCGCGGCGTATCGTTATCGTTATCGTTGTCGTTATCGTTATCGTTGTCGCGGGCGGGGAACCCGAGGACCGGGTCGCCCATGAGGACGAACGCAAACAGGGTATGGAGATCGAGCCAGTACGACATGTCGCGCTGCGTGGCGTACTGTGCGGTTGCGGTGCGTGCGAGGTCGCCGAGCCGTGTGGTATTGGACCGGGTGGCGAACGCACCGAAGAGATCGGTGAGGAGCCCGGCCATATACGGCTCGTAGTCGATCGCGACGGTGCCGTTCTCGAAATGGAACTCGGTGGCGCCGGAGTTGACGCGCGCACCGCCGACATAGGCGATGGCGGCACCGTTGGAGGCGAGGACGCCCTCGCCGAACGAGGTGGCGAACCCCGCGTCCATACACTGCGTATCCCATGCGCCGTTGGTGCAAGCGATGGAGACGACGATGGGAAGTTGAGCGGCTGCGGGGAGCGCCATGAGGTCGCTCACGCTCACCGAGCCAGTGTCCATGTGCATGGCGTCGCCGGAGCCGTGCCCGATATGGTAGATGAAACCGCGTTGGGCCGCTTCCAACGCCGCCGCCATATTCTCGCCGGTGAACGCGTGATCGGTGCGGTACTGTTTGGTGATGTTCATATCGGCGAAATAGTCGCGGTTGATCGCATCGCCGGTGATCATCTCGCCGTAGAAATACTCGGACCAGAACGGCTGGCCGCCAGCGATCAGCGCCTCCTGGAACCACTCCCACGAGCGGTTCGTATACCAGTTCGTGAGCTTGTCGACGATATGCTCCGCTGCGAGCGGTTCGGCGGCGGTGAGCCGGCCCACCGCATAATCCGCCGTGAGGTCGTAGCCCGGTGAGGCGTAGAAGAGATCGGTGGGGACCCAATCGTCGTACCATCCGCCGCCGGTGGGGTTGGCATAATAGCTCGGCGGAACAACGGCGGCGGTGCCGAAGAGGGTGACATACTCGAGCGCGGGATGTGCGTCTGTGTCGCGGAGATAGGCGACGATCCGTTTTGCGAGAGAATAATTATAGTTCTGGATCGAATCGCGACCGGGTAATGTGGTATTTGCATAGCCGGTGTATGGCGGGTCCTCCGCCGGGGTGTAGTTCTCCCATATTGCATTGGTATCGATGATGACGGTGGTGATATTCTCGTGGGTGAGATGGAGCACGGCGAGGCGCGCTGCGGCGTTCTCGAACGTCGGCGGCGCGATGATCACCGAGCGATACGTACTGTCGGTCTCGTTGAACGTCATGCTCCGCGCAGCGGCCAGTGTCGTTTCGGGAGCGGTCGATGGTGTGTTATAGCTGACCGTGAGGTCGAGTGCGTCGAGAACGATGAGCGTTGCAAAATCTGGGTCGTACTGGACGGGGTAGAAGCTGAGCGTGAGCCCCATATCACTCTTGACCGTCGAGACCCGCGCGCCAAGGGTGTGGCCGGGATAGAAGCCCGCTGGCGACGCCGTTGCGGCGACGGTAGAAAAAACGCGGTCAGTATCGCCGACCCATATATGCGGGAACGGTTCATTATCGAGCTCGATGGTGCGCGCGAGGGTCCGGTATGAGCCGTCCGTCACCTCGACATCGGTGACCGTTGCGCCCGCCGGGAGGGTAAGTTGGTACTGACGATAGGGGAGCCGCGGTCGGCCAGGTTCGGTGAGCCATGCGCATCCGGGGAACGCAAGATGGGTTTGGCCGTTACCATCGGTGCGAAGCGTCAATTTTCCGGGATCGAAAGTGAGCGTGAACTGTGTCTCCGTTTTCGCTTCCTGCTGCGGTGGCGGTGTGGCATGGCGGACGGCGCGGAGGTGGGGGCCGATATCCAGTGGAGAAAACGAGTGGTCAGTTAGGAGTCCGTTGAGCGCGGTTGCTGCGCCGAACGCGTCCGGTACGAACGCAGAAGCTCCACTATGAACGAGGGTGGGAGAGAGCGAGGGTTGTGCATAGGTGCTGGTTGCCACCGGGACGATCGTCGGCGCGGGTCGTGGTCGTGGTCGTGGTTGCGCGTTAGGTCGTGGTTGTAATTCTCGCGGTTCAATCGGCTGTGTGGCTGTGGATACGCTCTGTGATGAACGCTCGGTGGATGCATCGGCAGGATGCAATGCGTTGCCGGCGAGCGGGACGGCGACTGCGGCGAATATATTGAAAAGAAGGAGGATGGTCATCAGGATAGCGGCGAGCGTTAGGACGGTCGCGGCGCGAACCGGCGATGAATGGTGCGTACGAGGCATGAGACGCGGACGATTCATAGTCTCACCAGCGGTAAAAATCGATGGTAACAACCGGCCGCATCAAATATAAACCTATGCTCCGGGGGAGGGGGTAGGGGAAGCCACTGGGGAATGAGGGTTAGGGTATGGGGCCGCCCCACCTGCCAATGGGTTGGGGAAGGCACTGGGGACTGTGGCTTGGGGAATGGGACTGGGGATGGGGGGCCACTGGGTTGGGGATTAGGGAATGGGGCCGCCCCACCCGCCGCGGTGAGCGGTGTCCGATTCGCGTTTTGCGCTTCGCAGGGCATGGATGCTCTGGGACGAGGCGAATACATTCAGCATCGCATCGGCCATACTGCTTTGCAGTGTCAGGACCGCCGCACCAGTGGGCGCGTGGGTTAACCGACATTAACGAATGGGAGCCTCCCCCCCAGGTCCTTCTCGGTCGGGCTTGGAGCCGACGTCTGTTGGTGGGAACGGTGGAAACGGTGTAGCCCTCACCGTTCGGTATTCGATCACAGCATGCCTGCGAGACGGTCGAGGTCGCGATTGGCCACATGGGTGTAGATCGAGGTTGTCTTCAGGTGTTTATGTCCGAGGAGACGCTGGATATAGCGGATGTCGGCGCCAGCTTCGAGAAGATGGGTTGCGAAGCTGTGTCGGAGTGTGTGGGGTGTGACATTCTTGGCGATCTTGGCCCGATTTGCAGCCGTCGTCACGATCTTTTGGATGGTCCGTTTGTGATAGCGTTTGTTTGTCCGTCGGGATCGTAAGACTGGTCCCTCCTTTTCGATACCATAGCTTGCAAGAGCTTGTTTCAATTTATCGTGGAGGAACACCACGCGCTCCTTATCCCTCTTGGCGATCTTGACATGGATGACGGCGCGCTCGAGATCGATATCTTCCCATCGGAGGTTTCTCGCTTCGTCGAGCCGCAGACCGGCGTAATAGAGGAGCATGCAAGCGAGTCGGTGTTTGAGATTGTGGGTCTTGAGGATCATCGCCTCGATCTCGCTCTTATTGAGCACGACCGGGAGTTTGGCTTTCTTTTTCACAAGCGGGAGGTCTTCGTCGAACGGCTGGTGGAGGACCGTTTCGTGGAAGAATTGGAGGGCGAAGTATGTGGTGCGCATGGTGGATTTGCTCAGGTGCGTTTTCGAGAGGAGGAAGTCGCGTGGGGTGAGACCGGATCCGAGATAGCGTCTCACGATCGAGGTGTAGGTCTTCTCGGTTTGGCGCGAATATTTGCGTAAACGAATCTCTTGGATAAGTGCATTTAATGGGTCCTCATTTTGTAATGGGGCAATATTTTTATTGTTTGTAGTCATAGTATCGCTCAGGGCTGTCGAGGTACAAAAGTGTTCGCTTTAACTCCGAGAGCGGAGGTTATGTGAACGAAAGGTTCGCTTAATAGGAGTTTGCCAAAATTGGCTCACTGTCTTCCGATGATGTTTTGATGATATGGGAAAGGAAAACCTTCTCGTTCGCCAACTCTGCGTCGCTTCGCTCCTTGCCACGTTGCACTCTCACTTCGTTCGGGTCGTCAAACAAGCGGACATACGGCTCCAGACCCTGCGGGTCTTTCGCCCAAATTCGAGCTTCGCTC
>CAZSUE010000533.1:0-4072 GCA_964609045.1 uncultured archaeon
AACATATGCTGATTTTTTCGGCCCTATTTAGGCTTTCCGGCTAGTTTAAAAATTTTGGGTGCGGTGGATTTCACGTCCTAGTTGGTGAACTACTGGTACACCTAACTCGTCAGACGAAATCCACTTTACACCGACTGAGCCATCACCTCAAAATTTATTAATACATAAGTCAATGTATCTCATTGGGTTGCAGCATGTCTTTTGAACAAGTTAGCATTAGAGTTGATCCACGGCTTATTAAAGAATTAGATAGAATAGCCCATAACAAGTTCAAACGCCGCTCAGATATCATTCGAGATGCATTAGTTAAATATGTGGAACACAACCATTTATTAGTAGAAACAAAGGAGATTGTTACCAAGCAATATCTCGAGGGTAATATCAGCTTCCAGGATTATTCAAACATTGTTGGAGTAGATTTGGCTGAGGAGATGAAAACTGCAAAGGAAACCCTCGAGGAGAGTATTGCTCGTGCTAAAAAAGATGCAAAACACAACTCCTAGCACAATCATTGTGGGGGATACAAGTGCCCTTATATCGCTTGCAGTTGGAAATATCCTTTCAGATTGCTTGGGAATTGTAGAGATGGTGATTCCTGAAACCTTTGTAGTGGGAAAATTCCATGAGTTGGTCAAAACCCAACCCAAGTCATGCTGGAGTAAACATAACAATCCCATCCAGTGAAACGGGATTCGTCACATATTGTAATCGTCGCGCGCCTTCGTTCAACCGCCAGACCGCCATACAACAGAGAAGAAGTTCCGCGCATTTCAGAACTAGACTCACATTTGGCTCATGCACCCGCGTCACACCCCGTTCGACAATTCGGATTACGCGCTTCTGCCGATTCGAAGTTTCGATCAACTGGGCCAAATGATCCAATTTGATGCCTTGTTGGCGTTGAGCCCATAACACACAGGAACCCAGGTCCTCAAGTAATCGTCGGACATTGACACCATCCGTATAATAGTAGTGACGGCTTGCAAGCAACCTCCCCATTGATGGATTGGACCGAAGAGCAGAACCAACCCGGTTCAGAAGGGAACAATGGTTGAGTAAGCGCTTGCGACACCGTGGCCCTGGTAACTTCGGTTCACCATGGATTCTTCCTGCCGCAATCACACGATAGGCTGCAAAGGCCATTCCAGCGGCCAATCGACTTACGGTATGACCGTTTCCGGTATACCATTGGAGGTCGGAACCAAGCAGACTAATGGCATGGGCCAAAATGGGGATGATATTCATCGCCTCAGAATCGGTCGAACGGCAATTAGTGGAATAGATGGGCACAAGCGAGGTAGCCACCGCGCGAAGGTCCGAGAAACCCACTGTGCGATATCTCCCGTGCATCTTGGCAAAGAAGCTCTTACGACGAGAATTGATACCCATTGTATCAATGAGGATCAGGTTGACGGGACGACCGGTCATCCCTCGAATTATATGCCAGAGATGGCGTATCTCAATATCTAAAGCCTCGTCAGAGAGATACCGATGAATAAAATACTCCAGCCCCCGAAAAGCAGGGGAGTCGGAGTATCGAAGGTTCCGACCCAGAAACCCGATCGAATTGTACAGTCGAGCACGGTATTCATCCACCTTATAATTCATCCTGAACATCCCATCGCTCTGTTGATAGAACGCTTCTAAATGGGTTTCGAACCAGTTAGGGTTTGACCGGACAGCCATTCGTGAAACTTGGTCCAGGATGTGTGATATTGGGACATCCTCATTGAGTATTAGTTTAAAACCATCCTTGTCATCCTCCAGACTTGATTCTGATATCTCTGGGAATGGATATTCAGCGGCCATAAACGCCTTGATATCCTCAGTCGTTACTATCTCCAGTGTAAAGTGCTTGAACCGCCCCAGCCATGCCCCTAAGTCCCCATATTGCCAGGAACACAGATCGAAGATCTTGCCGGATTTCAGGTATTTCAAGTACCGATCCAAAAAGACCGAACGTTGAAGAGTCAAACCATGTTTATCGAGGGCTGAGATGAGATCATCGTCACGCGAGATTCGTCGTTTCTCGTCAAAGGTCAATTCCTTCCACTTCGCGGGCTCGCGCATGAGATCAAGAACAAGTGCAGCGGCTTGCCCACGGCATTTTAAGCGGGTTTTACTGAACTCGTCGGTCCATTCAGATAAGAGGTTCCAGAGTTTATCGACCCTCCGACTATGTTTCTTTAACATCTTCGTTCTTGCCTTTTCTGGTAGCGTCTCCCCTTGATGGATTATCTTCTCCAGGTCGAGGTTATCCAAGCCATCCTTCATCACTTTTCTCAAGACGGAGAGCGCTTGCTCAGTCCATTCTTGTAATAAGTCTCGCTCTAATGCAGCTCTGGCTGCATTTCGTGATTGCTGGATTCGCCCCCGCCGCATCATAATCTCATCAATGAACTGATCGTATCCTTCCACCAGGAAACAGACCTGCGCTTCGAAAACTAACCGTCCTTGAACATTTTGAAGTTCATCGGCAGGTATGGTGCTGAGCTGCCTTCGGAGTATTTTCGATCGAGAGGCTACTGTTGGGTACCAATCAAGCGGATCGATATCGGGATATGTGGTATTGAACCATTTCTTTGCTTGTTCCAGTCGTTCAGAAAGTGCGCGGAGTGAAATCCCGGAATGGAATTTTAAGTTCGTAAAAGTGAAGAGTGTCTTGAGTGCTGCCCTGGAGTCCTCGACCGAATAGTTCGACACAACCCCCACACCTTTCCGTTGCAGCCACTCTAACCCCTTTTCGACCGCTGCCAATTTCGATTTGATTCGGTCTACGATGCTGTAGAATGTGCTTTTCCCCACTGCTGGCCTTCCATCTCTACAATGGTTCTTGTTGATTTCATTGAGGAGTTCTCCTGTTCTTGTTAATGGATGGGTTAGAATCTTTCTTTCTATCCATTCGTAATCGTCTAATGTCAGGGGGATTGCTCGTTGACCAAGATCCCGAAGAGCTGAGAATCTGCTGTTCTCACTCCTCCATTTCTTAATGTTGCGCCTTAAGGTTCGCACCTTAATCCCATGTTCTTCAGCGATCCGCTTTAAATCCTCGCCGTAGTAGCCGCCATTTTCGGCTTGACAGGCGTTTAATTCGTTGAAAAAGGTTGTTGAAGAGAGTCTCATGTGCCTGGAATGGGTTTTATAGGTATGAAATGTCCGACTCGTGGAAAAATCCCACTACAAAGGTGAGAGCAAGAAGACGAAGAAGGCGACGACGATGAGGAGGTTGTGGAGAAGATCGAGGACGGGACCGACATCGACGATCTCGATGAGGACGCCGGATCCCCCGACGAAGAGGGGATTGGAGACGGGGAAGCCATCGAGAGCGGAGATAATGAAGTGGAAAAATGACGGGGCCTGTCTGAAAATTATTGGGCGATCGTATGGATCGGCATGATTCCCTTCCGAAATGGAGCTGTTCTGAGACACAAGATCCCCATCCGAGAAGAAAAAGTCGGCTCGGATCGAATACATGGACAGGCCCGACGCACACAGAAAAAGGTGCATATGCCTGGGCCCTTTTGCTCACGACTCATCGGTCGCTATCGCGCCCTCGTGCTCGCTAACGCTCGGAGCGTAGTGCAGGGAGATGTGGGAACCCCTGCGGGACTTGCACCCAAACTCTTGCGCTCCGCTACAGGTTCTTCATATCGAAAACGACGCTACGGAACGCGTGCGGGACTTGCACCCAAACTCTTGCGCTGCGCTACGAAACTTCCCATACCCGCCAGACGTCATCCGAAATCGTGAGCGGAAAGGTTATACAAGATTACATTGTAAGCATACGCACCCATGATCCCAGGAGTTAGTAGAATCCATGAAAGAAAAAGCGTCTCCATAACGCTCGTGATAATGTTGGTAGGGATGACTATCGCAGGCCTGCTCGGGCCTACCGATGTGTTTGTCGGAACGGTTTTAGCGGCCGGCGGCGGCTTCGGCGGCGGCGACGGCACCGCAGGCAATCCGTACATCATCGAGGATGTGGACGACCTGCAGAACATGAGCGCCGATCTGAGTGCGCACTACGTGCTGGGCAATGACATCAACGCCAGCGCGACGTCGGGTTGGAATA
>CAZSUE010000534.1:0-4059 GCA_964609045.1 uncultured archaeon
CATTTATAAAGCGGCTTACAATCGATCCGGTGCGATCGAATCGAGGGAGAGATGCTTGAGCAGCTTGAAAACCACCGAGATCTATCGGAAAAAGATCCTCCTCGTGGGTGACCCTGCAGTCGGAAAAACGAGTCTGATCCGACGGTTCGTGCAGGACAAATTCGACGACAAGTATATCTCGACGATAGGGACCAAGATCTCGAAAAAGAATATCGTGATCACCCACGGCCCGCAGCGGTACAACCTTTCCATGATGATCTGGGATACCATGGGCCAACGCGGCTACCAGCGGGTATTGGAACGGACCATCAACGGTGCCTCCGGCGTGATCCTCGTTTGTGACCTCACCCGTAGAAAAACGCTCAACGGGTTGGAAACATACTGGATCGAGACGATCGATTCGCTCATCGCCGACCTTCCCATGGTCATCTTCGGAAATAAAGCCGATCTGACTGCGGAGCATGAATTCGGAGCCGAAGAGCTCGTCGGCGTCCTCGAGCCGCACGGGTTCCCGTTCTATATCACCAGTGCGAGGACCGGTAAACATGTGAACGATGCGTTCTACGAATTGGGCCGTTTGATGCTTGAGCCGGAATTCGAGCCATTGGAGGCGGACCAGGCGGACCAGGCGGAGGAGGGTGACGAACTGAAAACGACCGCTCCAGCGGGTACATCGGATGCGAAGGCTGCCGCCAGCGCTCGGACTACCGCCACTGCTCGCGGTGCGACCGCGCCCAAGCGCCGTGGTCGGCGCAAAACGAAGGCGCGAAAGAGCGGTGTGGCACCGACGACGAAAACGAGTTCGAAGGCGAAAGCACCATTACGATCACGATCACGATCACGATCAAAACCGAGTTCAAAGTCGAAGGCAACGACGAAGGGTCAGGGGCCGAAAAACGGCGCTATCCGCGAATCGTACACGCTACGCGAAGCGACCGATGCGTTAATGGACGATATCTATAACCAGTACGGCGCCTCGGATTTTTCCATGGCCATGGTGAAGCATCAGTTCTCGCGGGTGGGCTTCGATACCGACGATCCCAATTATAAGAAGCTCCACCAGATCGTGGATCATCTCACCGAGATCGATGGGCGGTTGTTCCCGGAATCGATGGTGCGGAAGAACCGCGTGCGGCGGCTCAGTATCCTCAATAAGATCGATACAAAATAGGCGTCATGTCACCTGCGCCACCGCCACTGCCACTGTTACTGCCATCGCCACCGTCACCGTGAGGATGCCGATACGCATTCTTTAGCCATATGGGATCTGGAGGAGGGAGTGACGCGATGCGACCGAAACCGATTGTTCCTTCGCTCTATCATTTTATCGGCCCGTTCATGGGTCGATCCTATCTCCTCTGCGACCGTGAAACGATGACCATCATCGACACCGGCTCCGGTGGCGCATTCCGATGGATACTTCGCCAGATCCGCGGGCTGGGGCGTGAACCCGAGGCGGTCGGTCGGATCCTTCTCACGCACGCGCATTCGGGTCATATCGGCTCGCTCAAAGCGCTCGTGGACGCCACCGGTGCGGCGGTCCTGAGCTCACCGGCGGAACGTCCCTTTGTCGAAGGTCGGCGCCCGATCCTCCGCGGGGGCGGGAAGCCCGGTGTATCGCTAATCGGTGCACCCGTGAGCGGTACGCTGGAGGACGGTGAGCGGCTCCCGGTCTTCGGCGCTCTTGTGGCGGTCCACGCACCGGGTCACACGCCGGGCCAGACGATGTACTGGCAACCCGAGCGGCGAATCCTCTTTTGTGGCGATGTGATCCTCCATGTATTGGGGCTTCGGCTGCCGCCAGCATCCTCTACCGTGGCCCCACGGCGCAATCTCCGCGCCATCGCGCGCATGGTGGCATTGGAACCGCGTATCGTCTGCTTCGGGCACGGTCGACCACTTATAACCGAGACGCTCTCCACGCTGCGTCGATTCGCCCGCGAGGTTGGCGCGATCGGTGGGTAAGCGCTCTCGTCGCTCCATTGACGGGATCGTTGGACCGGTGAGCGCGCCGTCCACCGGGCCGCCTATCGACGCAACGGTTAATAACTGCAATAGATGTACAAGAGATGGTACCGTCTTAGCGCATGTACCAGAGGCCACCACCATGGGACCGAACACCGACTTGAACATCGACCCGAACACCGACTTGAACATCGACCCGAACGCAGAACGCCCCTCCAAATTCATCAACGCCGACGCGACCATCGGCTGTATCAATCTTGAGAATATCGAAGGCGAGAATTGGGTCTTTGTCTCCACCACGGCGGAGGGCAAGCTCTATATCACCATGTGTATGAAACGGACCGGTCGTGTCGATTTCGGTGAGGCGGTGCTCAATATTATCCCGGCAGGGACCGGTTTTGCAGCGGGGTTCGCCAAGCATAACGATTTTGTGGACGATGCCCCCATCGTCGACGATCGCGAATTTCTCGAGGAGTATCTCCAGAACGCCGCCCAGAATATCATGAAGCTGAGCAACCAGATCATGCGCCGGCTCTTTACCGATTTCAAGATCGGGATGCGTGCCATGGACGAGCGCACCGACGACGATCACGAGTGTGAGGATGCCGGGGGCGGGATCGAGAGCGACCAATAGCCAAGCGGGGAGAGCCGGGAGCCAGTCGTTGGGCGGCTCCCGTTCTTTGCGTTCCTCCAAGCTCGAATGAGAACGGGCTCGGCAAGATGGATGGCCCAAACTCCAGCGCTCCGCGGCCCCTTTGAGGTGGGAACGCAAATCGCGTGAATGGCTCTACTCTACGAATGCTCAAAGCCAATCGTAGGTGCGCGCTGCTTTGTGATCGTTCGATCATTCATTCATTCAATCGATCCATCGATCGATCGATCGATCAATGGATGGCGGGGTCGAGATGGCGCTTGCGCCGGCGCTTGGCCGCGCCGCGGAGTCGTCGCAGCTCACCCGCCATCTTGTCGGCCGAATCCTCCACGCTCTTGACGCTCTGTCGCAAACGCTCCAGTTCCTTGGTCATGGCGTCGAAGCCGTCGCTGTTGTTCTGGACGACCTCGCGCATCAGCGCACAGAGCCCGCGGACATTCATATTCAGGTCGAGGAGAAGGAGCCGGTCGAGGTCGCGTTGCGCATGAAGCGCGGTTCTCGTTCTCGCAGCATATAGATCGGCATCAGCATCGGTATCGGTATCGGTATCGGTATCGGCCGCGCCCGATCTTACATCGTCCGGGTAGCGGAAGGTAAAGCGCCCGAAATCGTCGTGCTCAGGCGCCGCTTCACTATCGATCTCGCCCTCCGGCGTGCGGTAGTACTCGATATCCGGTGCGATAGCGCACTCGACCGTCTCCACATCGAGCGTGAGCAGTTGCGTCGAGCTATGATGGAACTCGAGCGTCTTGAGGAACGGGTCCAGCGCGTCCTCCTCCAGCTCGATATAGGCGAAAACTGTTCCCCGCGGTGTGAACTGGCCGAACCCGCGCGCGCCGTGTTCGTGCGCGGCGAGGGTGAGATAGGCGCCATAGCCCACCTCGAGGAGCCGCCCCTTCACTTCGATGCGCGCCCGGAGGCGTCCCCCGTCGTCTGTGTCGGTATCACTGTCGGTCTGATCGTTCGTCGCCATGGTTCGTTCATCCTCCACTTCTCTCGAAACCGTCAGCGCCGGACCTCGCCGTCGAGCGGGATAAAACAGAGGAGGACGAGCGGGCCGGTGCCGGGATTCTCCCAACCGTGTGGTTCGTCTGCGGGGACATAGATGACATCGCCGGCGCGTAGCTCCTCGTCGCCCTCCGGCGCGTGTGCGAGCCCTTTTCCGAGAATGATGTAGATCTCGTGCTCGTACGGGTGCTCGTGGATCGGGATGGAGCCTCCGGGCTGGATGACGAACCGGCGCATGGCGAAGTTCGGAGCGAGCTCGCCATCGATGAGCCATTGGATCGTCGTCCCTTCCACGCCCGGTTTGTCGGGTTCTGTTGCAGCAACGGTTTCGGGATCGATCACGATAATAGTATCACCAGTGTGCGGGGAGCGGGGTGCGGTTTGCGGGGAGCGGTGTGCGGGGTGCGGTTTGCGGTGTGCGGGGAGCGGGGTGC
>CAZSUE010000535.1:0-4058 GCA_964609045.1 uncultured archaeon
AGCGAAGAACGCAGCATGGGCCGTACACTCCATCTGGACCACAGCGGGATCAAAACGATATGATGCGAGACGAGACGATGCGGTGCGGTAGGATGCGAGACGAGACGATGCGAGACGATGGGATCTGAGAACGGAAAACATCATGATCATCCGAGGTGAGGGCTATCGAAATTGAAGCGATCCTCTTCGATATGGACGGCGTGCTCGTCGAAAGTAAAGATGCGTGGTATCGCGCGTTTGGGCAGCTCGGCGATATTTCGCTCGAAATGTTCGAACGCGAGATGTGGGGCGGCGAACTGGCCCGTAACCTCGCGCCATATGGCATCGACCCCGGGCAGTTCTGCAAACGCTATCTCAGCGCGCATCTTTCTCGGGTCACCACGCCACCGGACCTCGAACCGATATTGAACGCGCTCACGCACCCCCTCGCAGTGATCACGAACACCACGCGCGAGTGCACGCTCCAGATCCTCGAACATGTGGGAATTGGGTCCTTCTTCGACGGCATCTTCACCAGCGACCAGGTCGAAGCGGGCAAACCCGACCCCGCCCTCGTCTATCTCGCATGCGAGAGTTTGGAGGTAGACCCCGGTCGATGTGTCGTCGTCGGCGATTCCGAGGAGGATATGGCGGCGGGTCGTGCGGCGGGATGTTTCACCGTCGGGCTCGGCGTGGACGGCGACCGGCGCATCGAACGCTTCGCAGCCCTACCGGGTCTTCTCGCATCCATCGGCGCGTCCGAAAACGAGAAGTTCCGCCAAGACGTGCGCTCGACGCTGTCGTCGGAGAGCGGTTGCAAAGATGACGATAAAATGAACGATGAGAACGACCTCGGTCATGCGTCTGAGTATGAGTATGAGTATGAGTAAGACGATGAGTAAGAGATCGTATATGAATAGAGAACGGGGGAAAGTGTTCGGATGCTGAAGAAAAAGATCGTGAATATACTCAACGAGATCGCAGACCTCCTCGAGTTGCAAGGCGTGCAGTTCAAACCGCGCGCCTACCGGCGCGGCGCGCGGGCGATCGCCGCCTCGCGCGACGATATCATGGAGCGGTACGAGCACGATACCATCCGCGAGATCGACGGGGTGGGGAAATCTATGGAGAAAAAGGTGCGCGAGATCATCGAGACCGGATCGCTCGATTATCTCGAAAAGCTACGGGAGGAGGTGCCCGCCGGGCTCGTGGAAGTGATGAAGATACCGGACATCGGCCCCAAGCACACCAAGAAGCTCTATGAGGAACTCGGTATCGAAGATCTGGAGTCGCTCAAAGCGAGCGCGGAAGCGGGCGAGGTCGCCGAAGTGAAGGGTTTCGGCGAGAAGACGCAGCAGAAGATCCTCCACGGCATCGCGATGCTCGAAAAGATCTCCGGACGGCACCTCATCAGCGAGATGCTGCCCGTCGCCGAGGAACTCGTCGAATACCTCCGAGACGATGTCGAGCGCATCGAATACGCGGGCAGCCTGCGGCGACGTAAGGAGACGATCGGCGATATCGATATCCTCGCCACCGGCGACCCCTCCGTGATGGATCGGTTCACCGCCCACGACGATGTGGAGGAGGTCCTCGTGAAGGGCGAGACCAAGAGTTCGGTGCGACTCCTCGGCGCGATCCAAGTCGATCTCCGGTTGGTCAAGCCCGAATCGTTCGGGTCCGCACTCCAGTACTTCACGGGCTCCGTCGAACATAATATCCAGCTCCGCCGTCTCGCCAACGATCAGAACTATAAACTCAGCGAATACGGTCTCTTCGAGGAGGAGACGAACGAGCGCATCGAAGGCGAGACCGAAGAGGGGATCTATGACGCGCTGGGGCTGCAGTGGATACCGCCCGAGCTGCGTGAGGACGCCGGTGAGATCGACGCTGCCGGAACCGACGCGCTCCCCGACCTCGTGACGCTCGATGCGATCCGTGGCGACCTCCAGTCGCATTCGGATTGGTCCGACGGGCATTATACGGTCAAGGAGATGGCGGCGGCGGCACAGCGGCATGGGTACGATTACCTCGCCATCACCGACCACTCCGCAGGGCTGACCATCACCAGCGGCATGGACGCCGCAGCGGTCGTCGAGCGCGATGAGGAGATAGGCGCCGCGGAGGACGAGCTCGGGTTCCATATCCTCTCCGGCATCGAGGTCGATATCAAAAAGGACGGGACGCTGGATATGGACGACGAGACATTGGAAGGGCTCGATATCGTGCTCGGAGCGGTGCATTCCTACTTCAAGCTCGAGGAGGAGGAGCAGACCGCGCGTATCGTCGACGCGTTCAGCACCGGTCTCGTCGATATCTTCGCGCACCCCACCGGTCGCAAGATCGGTGAGCGCGAGCCGTACGATATCGACATCATTCGGCTCGTCGAGGCCGCAAAGCAGTACGATGTCGTGCTCGAGATCAATGCATCGCCGATCCGGCTCGATCTCCACGCCACCAATGCGCGCATCGCCCACGAGAACGGCGTACTCCTTTCGCTGGGGACCGATGCACATCGTGCGGGAAACCTCGATTTCATGCGATACGGTGTCGATGTGGCGCGACGCGCATGGCTCGAACCGGACGACATCATCAATACGCGCTCGTACGACGATCTCATCTCATTCTTGAAGTAGAAAAAGAGAGAGAGAGGGAGAGGGAGAGGGAAAGGGAGAGAGAGTTCGAGTTCGAGATCGAGCGTCACTTTTCCAATATGGCGTTCACGCCGACGATCGTCGCTTCGAGTCGACTTAGACCGTTGATCTGGACGGTGCAGAGCTCGGTGGCGGTAGAAACGGAAAATGAGGCGAGTTTCCCGAACCCCGCTTGCCGCAGCGTCGTATTGTAGTACTCCGCCCATCGGTCGGGATGGCGCGTTGCGATGGTGAGCGTGATATTTTCACCGGTCGGCCAATCGTACCGACGCTCCTGCGCGGTTCGGATCTGCGTCCGGATATTTACGGCGCCGGTCCCCTTCGTCAGGTCGGGTGCGCCCGAGACGGACACGAGGGTGACGCTCAATTGTGCGCCGCCGGCGTCGATCGTCGCATCCACCATGGGCTCGACGATGAAATTACTATTCTCGAACCGCCCTTTCACGATCGCGCCGTTCTCATAGGTTATGTGATCGTTCGGATAGAACTGATTGAGCGGATGGTAATCGATCGAACCGCTGCTGGAGGCGAGTTGTGCACCGCCGGTGAGGTCGATCGTCGTCCCCGTCGTGAACGAATTGATATAGAGGACGCCGCTGGAGGGGTGACCGAAGAGCGGTACGCCATGGACGCCGAGAGTGAGGGTGGAGCTGGCGGTGAGGCTCATATTTTGGGTACGATCGTAATCGCGCGCTTGCGCCCAGATCAATTGGTCGAGGCTCATGAACTCGTTCTCGACCCGGGAGCTATGCTCCGCTTCGTCGTCCTCCATCCATGTGGGGACATAGGAGCTGGTAACGATGGAGAGAAGGATCGAGAGCGCACTGACGAACACGAGCACCACGATCACGGACGACTGGGCCCGTTCGTCGGATCCAAAAGCGTGCATCTCCCGATACATAAACATCCAAACGAAAGTATCAAAGCATCATTACTTTATATTTTCGTTACCATCCGGTGGCGTGCCGGAGTAGTCCGTGCGCGCCGACTGGTTCTTGCCGAACGGAGACCAGACGGCGGACGATGGGAGCATGAGGGACGGTGAACTGACCGATGGATCAGAACGAGAAGGATACCATATTGATCGGACGAATGGGTGAAATGGAAGTCGTCGAGACACTGCACCGGGCGCCACGCCATCTCTGGATCACCGGTGCGGGGGGACGCGGGAAATCCACGCTCGCGCGCAGATTATCCCGCGATCTTGCGCAGAGAACGAACCGGCGATCGGCGGTCGTCACCATTCACCGCCCGCTCCACCCCGAGCGCATCGCCCACCGCATCGAGCGTGCCGTGCAACCTCAGCATCATAGCGGTCCCCTACGATCCGGACCACTGCCGGAAGGCGGTCCCCGGCCGCTGCCAGCGCGGTTCGCACAGCTCGCCGCGATAGTATCGCAGCGACGGTTCATCCTCGTCATCGAC
>CAZSUE010000536.1:0-4058 GCA_964609045.1 uncultured archaeon
TCGTGGTCTTCATCACACCGACGATATTTGGGCTGTTTTCCTTCGCCTCTTCGTCATCATAGTCCACCGACTCATCGGTACCTTCCGCCTCGTTGCGATACACCACTTCGCCCAATGTGAATCTGTACACACCCTCGCTCGTTTGGCCCGCGGCATCCGACTTTGTTTCGATCAGATACCATGGTGTCGCGAACGCGGCGATGACGAATACGAGCGCTGTTATACCTACTATCATCGTGAGAACGAATTTTTTGATCTGGATCACCACTTTTGTTTGGTGCGATCGGTCCGTATCGATGATCGTCATTGCACTATTTCCGCTAATGACGACCTATAATATGTTACCTTTGATCGTTGAACGCTCATCCTTCGCATGTATATAATCCTTCCCCTTCCATCCATCATTCGTTCGAGCGGGAAGCTGTTGCTGCGTGTATCGGCGGATCTGAGGGAGGCGATGGGAATGTCAAGAAGTCGTTGCTAAATATTGGGACCTAGGAACACTGAGCAGCCCAATCAGCAACAACAACTTCGAACGGTTGAACGACCCCCTATAAATAGCTGCCGGCAGAGCTATATAGGGGCAGCCAAAAAGTGTTGAGAATGACCAACGATCATCTAAGAAACACGAAATCCAATTTAACATGATATGGGCGGGTTTGCTGAGCAAATGTGTACAAAGCCTATGATTTAAGCCCCGCCCCCCCTTTCATCCGCCAAGCGCGAAGGGACGCGAAGGAAGAGGCATGATCCACAACCCGCTTGATATGCCTGCAAACCCCAATACTTCGCGTTTTTTCGCGTCCCTCCGCGGAAGAGGACTGGGTTATTTAACAAAATAATAGGAAACATGGTCATTCTTTGTTTGGAGTTGGAATTGTTCTCAGCAACAACTTTTTGACACACCCGGGGGCTCTCTTCGACTATTTAGCCTTTCGCCCAAAAGTCTATATACTACTTCTACCACCAGCGCGTTCGGTCACCGTTCATGGCGGGGGGACGAGCGCGCGGGCGAATGAGTTCCACTGCGTCCACACGGGAACCGTTTACTGTGGCTCCGCTGCATCCGCCCACTTTTGCGCAGACTCAAAGACGTTGACCATGAGCATGGTGACGGTCATGGGCCCTACGCCGCCGGGCACCGGCGTGATCGCCTTCGCCTTCTCCTTCACCGGCTCGAAATCCACATCGCCCACGAGCCGGTAGCCGCGTTTGCGGGATTCATCCTCGACGCGGTTGATGCCCACATCGATCACGACCACACCGCTCTTGACCATATCGGCGGTGATCGCCGCGGGACGGCCCATCGCGACCACGAGTATATCCGCTTGCAGCGTCATCGCCTTTAGATCCTTCGTCCGCGAGTGACAGACCGTCACCGTGGCATTCGCGCCCGTTTTCTTCTGTATGAGGATATTGGCCAGCGGCTTGCCGACGATATTACTCCGCCCGACGATCACCACATGCTTTCCTTCCGGATCGTTCTCCGAGCGCATCAACATCTCCTGGATACCGTGCGGCGTGCAGGGGAGGAACGTCTCCGAGCCGATCATCATCCGACCCACATTAACGGGATGGAACCCGTCCACATCCTTCTTCGGATCGATCGCGAGTAAGACCTTCTCCTCGTCGATATGGTCCGGGAGCGGGAGCTGCACGAGGATACCGTGGTAGGTCCTATCCTCGTTCAGATCCTCGACCAGTGCGAGCACCTCCGCCTCGGGCGTATCCGCATCGAGCTCGAAAGTCTTCTCGATCATCCCGAGCCGCTCGCACACCCTACTCTTGGCGCGCACATAGGACCGTGACGCGGGGTCGTCGCCCACGAGCACCACGGCCAGTCCCGGTGTGATACCGCTTTTGTCTTTGAGCATGGCCACCTTCGTTTTCAGATCGTCTTTGATCGCTGCACCAATTTCTTTCCCGCTGATGATCGTTGCTGTCAACTCTCTCACCGTCCCTGTGATCTGGATCGAACACTATCCTATCGATCTCTGAACCGTGCACATCGGGCCGTGTGTGCGTCCTCTCGGGTTCGTACCACACCATCACGGCGATGTCGCACCTAACATTCGAATTATGGTAAGATATTAAAACCTATTGCTCCATTCGTCCGATCCGACCAGATCCGATCCGACCAGATCCGACCCGATCCGATCCGCTGGACGATACACCATATGGACAGAAAAATGAAATAAGAGGATCGAACTCTCCTCTTCATCACTATCGAGAACGCCGGACCCATACGGTATTAGTGGCCGGTCGTTCGCCAATGGTCGAGTGGTGGAAGTGGTACGATGAAGGTGATCGCCCGGTACGGTACCGACGACCTCGCCAATGTCTATCTCGCCGAGACGGGCGATGGGCACGCGATCGAGTTCGTGGACTCGATCCAGCCGCCGCTGGACCGGAGCAAGAAATGGGTGCTGATCGTCTCCACGCTCGCTGGGTGCCCGGTGAACTGTATCATGTGCGACGCCGGCGGCGGGTACAACGGAACGCTCAGTGCCGAGGATATCTTTGCGCAGATCGATCATGCGGTCACCGCGCGGTTCCCCGACCGATCCATACCGATCGAGAAGTTCAAGATCCAGATGTCGCGCATGGGCGAGCCGTCGTTCAACCCCGCAGTCCTCGAAGTGCTCCATGCGTTCCCCCACCGCTACGACGCGCCCGGGTTCGTCCCCTCGCTCTCCACCGTGGCGCCGGCGGGCCGCGACGCGTTCTTCGAACGGCTCCTCGAGATCAAGAAACAGTTGTACCGCACCACGTTCCAGCTCCAGTTCTCACTCCATTCCACCGACCCGGCGAAACGCGATACGATCATCCCGATCAAGAAATGGAGCTACGACCAGATCGCTGCGTACGGGACGCGGTTCTACGATCCCGACGGACGCAAGATCACGCTGAACTTTATCCTCGCAAAAGAGTTCGGGTTCGAGCCCGAGACCCTCCTCACCCATTTTTTACCGGAGACCTTCTTCATCAAGCTCACGCCGCTCAACCCCACCTATGCTGCGAAGGAACACGCGCTTGCGCCCGGTATCGCCGGGCAGCCGATCGAGGCGGGCGAGGGAGAAGCGATCCTTCGAACGGTCGAGGCGCTTGGGTACGACGCGATCCTCAGCGTCGGCGAACAGGAAGAGAACCGTATCGGGAGCAATTGCGGCCAGTATGTAAAGACCTACCTCCATGCGAAGGAGAACGAGGCGGGCGCGATCGAGGGAAGCTATAACACGCTCAATTATGGGTAGGGAAAAGCCAATGGGGGTTGAGGATTAGGAAATAGGGCCCCCCGCCCGCCAAAGGGTTCTGGACGCTACGAGGGATTTGGGTTTGGGGCTTGGGGCTGCCCCCCAACCGAATATGAACTAAAAGAGGCACATCCCATGGAACCGATCCTTATCGGTGCATACCTCACCACATTGATCGTGGTCGTCGTGGTCATCCTTACGGTCACGGTCGTCTGGGCACCGTTCATACTCGCTCGCTGGCGGCGGGACCTCTTCGTCGCCTTCGCAGCGCTGGCTGGCGCGATCGCACTCCTCTTTTCGGCCGAGATGCGGGGGAGGCACTCACCGCAGTTCTACCTCGATCCCGCACTCTATCTCCTCTCCGTCGCACTGGTCGGGGTGACTTTTTTCGCGATCTTCCATCTCGCCTACGAGATCTATTATCGCCACGATCGTTCCGTCGCCGCCGTCGCCGCCGTTATCCTCGCCGCGATCATCGTGCTCACCATCCTCAACCTCGCCCGCTGGGGTGGCGAGGGTGATGGTTACGCGGGCGGGTATCCACCAACCGTCTATCTCACATTCGAATCTGTATACGGCCTCGGCGTGGCGGCATACCTCTTCTTCGCGTACGGGTCGTTCACGCGGGCGGAGGCGCTCTCAGATTCGCACCGGGCCGACCCTGAGTTAATTACGGGATTGAAACTGGCGGCGGTCTTCGCACTACTCGTCGCCATGGCGCTCCTCTTCGTTGCCGTCGGTGTGTTCTTCGTCGATTTCACTCAGCCCGTTCCAATCGGCACCTCGCTGTTCTGGCTCGGGTGG
>CAZSUE010000537.1:0-4055 GCA_964609045.1 uncultured archaeon
GATAGTAGTGGACGATAATAGATAGTAGTGGACGATAATAGATAGTAGCTGGTAGCGGTGAATAGTAATAGCGGACGGTAGTGAAGGAAAGCAAAGGATAGTGATGGATAGTAAAGGATAGTGAAGGAAAGCAAATGATAGTGAAGGAAAGTAAAGGATAGTGAAGGATAGTAAAGGGTAGTGAAGGATAGTGTGGATCGTCGGAACGATCTGGGTCGGTGGAATGGATCGCGGTGGGGAAAGTGGCTTTTCGGCACATAACCGTTTCGCTCCCGCCTCCTCCCATGTAGTTACCCCCAACACTTCCCCCACCTCCCCCACGGTCCGATCGTCGATCTCGGTTCTGCACTCCATTCCAGGAGGATGGGTCCTCCACGCTCATACCGTGGGTCTCTTGATATAACGGCCACGGCGCTCGATATCCTGAACGCGATCGAGCACGGTGTCCGCATCTGCGTTCGTCTTACGATACCCGGCGATGAGATCGTCCAGGAGCGCGAGCTGCGTGGAGTGTGTGCTCTCGAACGCCTCCATGAGCACATGGAGGTCCACGCCCTTCGCCTCGACGCTGTCGGTCTTCTCGCCGAGGCCGAGATCGATGAGCACCACCGGTCCGTCGCGCTCCTTAAGAAGGATATTGGAGGTGGTGAGGTCGCCGTGCACGATATCTGCGGCATGCAGCGCGCCGATCGTCGCGCCGATGCGACGGCAGAGTGCACGAATGTCGTGATCGCCGTTTTCAGCCGCTGGACCCGAGCCCGTATCCGCTGAATCCAATAGGACACTTTTCACCCGTGGACCATCGATATATTCCATGACGATCTCGGCGTCGAAGATATCGAGGTCATAGACGATGGGCGTGCGTATCCCCACGCGTCGCGCCTCGGAGATCAGCCGACATTCGTGCCGTGCGCGCTGCGTGCGGAGCTTTTCGTCCAGCGCCCGCAACCGATACCGCTTGGGTACGCGGCGTTTGGCGACCGCCGGCCGTGAGCGCCATGTGATACGATGGATCTCGGCCTCCGCGCCGCGGTGCCAGAGCGTCCCACTCCTTTCCTCCCACGGCGTTTTTGTGGGTGCAAGGTCCCTGCCGAGCGACCGCTCCTCCCGCCAGCTCACATCCACCGCGTCGGTGCGGAAGCGCTGCTTCACCACCGTTCCCTGAATCGGTTGGCGGATGCCGCTCTGATGCATGAGGAGCCCGGTCAGCGCGATCATCGCGCCGTTGTCGCGGCAGAGCGCGGGCGGCGGCACATAGAACCGTGCATCGCGGTCCTCGGCCATCTGCCGCACCATCGCCTGGAGGCGCTTGTTCTGGACCACGCCGCCGCCGAGAAGCACCTCGTCCTTCTCCGTATGCGCCATGGCGCGCTCGGTGACCTCGGTGAGCATGGCGAACACGGTCTCTTGCAGCGAGAAGCAGATGTCGGGGACCGGATCACCGCGACGGTGTCTTTCGAGCGCCGCGGTGAGGATGCCGGAGAACGCGAGGTCCATCCCTTTGACCGAGTAAGGGAGGGGGGAATACTGTGCGCCCTTCCTCGCCTCTTGCTCCACCATGGGCCCCGGCGGGAACCGCATCTTTAGGCGCAACCCGAACTTGTCGAGCATATTACCCACGCCGATATCCAGCGTCTCACCGAACACGCGGTACCGCCCGTTCGTATAGGCGATGATCTGGGTGTTCCCGCCCGATGCGTAGAGGAGGATCGGGTCCGTCGCGCCCAAAAGCCGCCCCACCTCGAGATGCGCTACGCAGTGATTGACCCCGATAAGTGGCCGATGGAGGCTCAACGCCAGCATCCGCGCGGCGGTTGCGGCGGTACGGAGACAGGGGCCGAGGCCCGGCCCTTGCGAGAACGCGACGAGATCGATGTCCGCTGCGCGCAGTCCCCCCTCATCCAGTGCGCGCTCGATCAAAAGTGGTAATTCACGCGCGTGGTGGTTCGCCGCTTCACGCGGGTGGATGCCGCCCTCCGCCGGGGAGTAGAGGTCCATTGGGTTGGCCAGCACCGTATAGGCGCCGTCCGCAGTATCGGGTCCATATTCGACAATACCGACACCGGCGGTATGCGCGGTGCCCTCGATCCCAATAACATGCATGGAGGGGTAATACTGGCGGACGATAAAGAATCTATCGTCGGGTTGGTCCCTCCGCGGTCACTCCTCCACCGACACGGTAGCGTCCATGGGCCAGGAATGAACGGCCGCTCGCCCACCGATCGATCGATCGATCGATCGTCCGTCCGTTCGGACCGATCATTCGGCGGGCGCCTTTTCGAAACAAACATGCGACGCATTGCACTCACCGTTCTCGATGGCCTCTTCCAGTGCGGCACCGGTTGCGTCGTCTATCGTGAACTTGTACTTCGTCCCCGCCGCGCGCGCCACGAGCTTGCTGCTGCGCCACCGATGCTTCACCGTCTCCAGTTCTTCGTACTCGACCTCGAAAAACTCCCGTGCGCCGCTGAGGCGGGCGAGGTTCGAACGGTTCGTCCAGTATTCGTGATCGCTCAAACTGGCGAGCCGGTCGAACGAGAACTGCGCGGGCGAATCATGGACCGCGGGTTCGCGTAGGAAAATGATGCGCCGGTCGGTAAAAAAGAAGCAGCCAGCGCCGTCGAAAAAGATCGTGCGCCAGTGCATGTGCAGCCGTTTTTCGCCCTTACGGCAGAACCCCTGCCGCTGGTGGACGATAGATTCGTCCTCTTCGAGGATCGGGTGACCCTCTTCGTCGTAGATCGTCCCCTTCCCTTCGATATCGCCCACATGCATCCTCTTCACCGGCTGAGCTATCGAAAAAACATGAATGAACGGTTCGTGGGCGTGAACATGCCGAGGACGCGCGCGGGCGCGAAGGGCGCAGTGCCGAGGTTGAAATTTGGATCAAGATGCTTTGCGAGCGTGAGATCGGATGATCCACCGGTTATGTTATGCGCCGGTCAGTTCCTCGAACTCGTCGTCGGAGAGCGGGGCGCCCTTCTCGCCGCCCATCTGCGAGCGTTCCTCCACCGGTGGCCGGATCGGGCTCCAGAAGCTCTCGCCGCATTTGGGGCAGGTGGTGGCGTCCTCGTGGACCGCACCGCCGCAGCGCGGACAGAGCGTTGGGTCGGAGGAGAAGATCTCGCCGCATTCGGGGCATTCGAGCATATTCGGGTCGACCTCCGTACCGCAGCTCGGGCACTCGAATATGCCCTCCTGAAATTCCGCACCACACTGATCGCACTGATATGCGTCGGGCGGGACGATGGCGTCACATTTCGGGCAGCGGAATTCAGTCCCTTGCTCGTAGTAGATCGGCTCGTTCTCCATTGGTAACGGTTCGGCTTCGAGATACTCATCTTCCAGTTTCGTGCGCCGGTTTCGGTAATACCATGCGATAAAGAAAATGATAATGAAGATGACAGCGAGTATGAGAATTAAGTAAAATTCGGACCCTGCCATATAACCCCTCAAAATGAACTATTTCGGACGGTATTTCGCTCTCGATACATAAATGTTTCTACACGCGTAGCCGGGAATATGGGACTTCTGTCACCGTAGCTGCGGCGTTCCGTATCCTTCGGCGAGGAAATGGAAAAAAGGCCCTAAGTTCACATACGACGGCGGTAGCGGCTATGGCACGCTCAGCGCGAGAGACGACGCTTGCATTGCGGTTTGAACATCTCTTTTCGCCATTCGTTGAGTACGAAGCGCTCGCAATAATCCTCGACGCGATTGACATAGCCTTCCGGTTCCACGATGCCCTCACAACAGACCCCGAAACGCTTGCAATCGTAACAGGTATACATTCGCCTCATCATCGGCATTCGTTTCTGGCTTAATTAATACTTCCTCTTCATCTCAGGGTGTTACAAGCGAACGCCTCGACACTTTGACATACTTTCTAGGTCAAGGAAGGGACATGGAATCCTCGCCGCGCGTGAGGTCCAGACGGCCCGTATGTTACATATTATGCAACGATATTATGCAACGACGACAGAGCCGCTCGCCCGGACTGGCCCGGACTGGCCCGGACTGGCCCGGACTGGCCCGGACTGGCCCGGACTGGCCCG
>CAZSUE010000538.1:0-4054 GCA_964609045.1 uncultured archaeon
CCCGATACTTCGAAGAAGTTCGGGGAGCGTGCCGTTTTGCGCAGCAAAACGTGGCAGATTCTGCGAACAGTGCAAAATTTCGAGGTTCTCAATTGGGGCACCATGAGGACACTTCCTCATCGCATAGAGCACCTATGGTGGTCTAGTGCCTACAACTTTCTGGCGAAAGTTGCACGGCCCCGGGTCCTCTCTTTCGTCGTCTCCCGTGCGCGCGCTCGGGCGAAGATCCTTTTTATCGCTGCAGGCACGCCAGGGGCCTGCGATCTGTTCTTGAGTAGAGAGACCGGTGTGTGGTCCCGTCCACTTAGTCCTGCGTAGCGTTTTCGTTCTCGCCCTCTGTCTGGTGCTCGCCGTTCTCCGCACCGTTTCCGTCGTCGGTCAATTCGGGCACGGCGAGTTCGGGGAAACGAAGGAAAAAGATCTGCGGTATTGCGAGCTCGGAGACGACCTGGCCCTTTTGCGTCAGCTCGTAGGTCACCTTCACCGGGCGCTGGTCGATGATCTCGCGATTGACGAACTCGTTCTCGCCCAGCGCCACCAATTTCCGCGAGAGCGTGCGTGAGGAGATGCCGTCCAGCGTGCGTTTCAGCTCGTTGAAGCGCATCGCCCCCTTAAGATAGAGGAGGAAGATGATCTCCATGGTCCATTTCTGGAAGAGGGTGCTGAAGACGCGGATGATCTCGTGCATCTCGTGCCGTAGCGCGCTCTTGTCCTCGCCAAGCTCCTCCACATACGCCGCAATGAAATCTTGCGAGAACCGGATCGTCGTCTGGATCGTGTCGTGCAGCTCGTCGATCTTCACCAACTCTACCAACGGACCACCGAGTTGGTATAAATGGGACAACTATATCTACTTTTCTTTTGATACTTAGTTTGAATTGTACAGTGCCTCCCCCTTTTTTTTCATTGGTTGCGCGTGAGATGATAAAAAAATTAGGATCGCCGCAAGATATGGTTCGATAGTATCACTGGATCGTGGGATGAGGGCATGCCAGCAGAATGGAGCCCAAAACGCTTTTAGCCCAACTGAACGCTTGCTTCACGCTCCACC
The DNA here is from genome assembly GCA_964609045.1 of uncultured archaeon. Taxonomy (GTDB): domain Archaea; phylum Thermoplasmatota; class Penumbrarchaeia; order CAZSUE01; family CAZSUE01; genus CAZSUE01. The sequence continues at coordinate 1,052 of CAZSUE010000538.1, forward strand.
GGGTGAGGACCCGAACAGAGCCTCGGCGCCCAGATGTGGTCGGAATGTTCGAGATGCCAGTCGCGCACCCACACAGTATTCAGCCCCGCAACCGCCAGCCTCGCACCACGAAGTGCGACGAGCGCCGCATCGACCATCACGATGGGGAGCGCCGGCATCACGACCGCGTTGCCGCGTACTACGACGCGGTCTATGTCGATAGGCTCCCCTACCGGCTGCTGGGCAGGGAAATCTGCGAAACCCTCCGTCGGTACTGCGATCTTGCACGGACGCGCTGGGTCCTCGACCTCGGCGCGGGTACCGGCTCGCTCACGCTCCCGCTCGCCAGCGCTTATCGCAATATCGTGGGCGTGGACCTCTCGTCGGCGATGCTCGCACGGCTCGCGACAAAATGCGCGCGCCGCACCGATATCCATACGGTCCAGGCCGCCGGCGAGGCGCTGCCGTTCGCCGATGCGCGCTTCGACCTCGTCACCGTCGCGAAGGTGCTCCATCATCTCGACGACATGGACCCTGTCCTGTGGGAGCTGCGGCGTGTGCTCCGGTGCGGCGGGTATCTCTGTGTCATCGAGGACCACGCACCGCGCCTTTTATCTGATAGCCTCCGCGAGCTGGTCAGACAGCGGTTCGTCCCCGCCCGCTACCCCGACGGGACGCCTACGCGGACCGCCGAGGAGCATGCGTTCGACCATCGCGCGTTCATCCGCGCCCTTCGCGCGCACCGGTTCGAAGCACTGACGCACTGGGCCACTTTCCATTTCCCGATCGACGCACCGGAGGGGACGCGCCGCGCGCACCTGATCGAACAGCTCTGGACCGTCCCCCAGTACCTCCCGCTCATCCGTCATTGGGGCGCGGTGGTCGTCATCATCGCACGGGCGGGGAAGTGAAGGATGGGGGAACAAGGGAACGAGGGAACAAGGGAACGAGGGAACAAGGGAACGAGGGAACAAGGGAACGAGGGATCCGGCGGCACACTTGACGCGGGACGCGGCCTCAGCGAAGCGAGGAGTGGCGCTGAAGGGGGGAGAGTGATGGGGACGGGGATGTGCGTGGAACCGAGAGATCGGCTTGCTGCGAACGGGTCAATCTTCGGCGGGAACAACGTGTCGACTTTCGTCGTGAATTGTCATCGGGATGGCTCCGGTGCGACCCTCGCTCGCTCACTCGTTCGGTAACTTACCGACAGGCGGAACGGGGCGAAATCGACGCTACCAAGTATTGAAATAGCAGACGCTTCATTGCGCAGCGTTTAGGTGGAATTATGACTTTGAAAGAAGACGCTGGTACCGCGGACCGTCCAAGTTCATTACGCATATTGATCGCGGCATCGGAGGTGATCCCGTTCGCCAAGACCGGCGGGCTCGCCGATGTCGCCGGCGCGCTGCCCAAGGCGCTGGCCGCGCTGGGGCACGATGTCGCCGTGGTCCTCCCGCGCTATCGGCGGATCACACAGTGGGACGAGATCGTCGGTGATTTCCCCGTGCCCATGGGAGACCATGTGGAGACCGCGGTGCTGAAGCGCACGACGATCGGCGACGACGATGATCATGCGGTCGATGTCTATTTCATCGATAACTATCGCTATTTCGACCGCGAGGAGCTCTACGATTATCCCGACGACGCGCGCCGGTTCATCTTCTTTTCGCGTGCGATCCTCGAGATGCTCAAGTATCTCGACCGGACCGTCGATGTGATCCATTGCAACGATTGGCAGACCGGGCTGGTACCGGTCTTCCTCGACCACCATTACAGCGACGACCCGTTCTATAGCGGTATCGCCACGGCGTTCACCATCCACAACCTCCAGTACCAAGGCGCGTTCCATCGCGACTATCTCAAATATACCGGCCTCCCCGAAACCTACTACCACTGGCAGCGGCTCGAGTTCTACAACCAGTTCAGCCTCATGAAGGGCGGGCTCCTCTACGCCGACGTCCTCAATACGGTCTCGGAAGCGTACGCCGAGGAGATCCAGACCGAGGAATACGGCTATCGTCTCGACGGCATCCTTCGCGATCGCAACGACGAGCTCTTCGGGATCGTCAACGGGATCGATTACACGGTCTGGAACCCACGAACCGACATCCATATCGACGAGAATTACGACCCCGAGACGCTCGAGCGCAAGAAGGAGAACAAGAAGGCGTTGCAGGCGGATTGCGGCCTCGACGAGGACGAGGACGCGATGCTGTTCGGGATGGTCTCGCGCCTCTCGGACCAAAAAGGGCTCGACATCCTCGTTCCCGCGCTCCCCGAGATGCTCGACGAAAAGTCGCAGATGGTGCTCCTCGGCACCGGCGACCAGCGCTACCACGAGATGCTGGCGGATATCCACAAGCGATACGATAACGCCGCGGTGCTCCTGAAATATGACGAAGTGCTCGCGCACCGGATCTATGCCGCCGTGGACGCATTCCTCATGCCGTCGCGGTTCGAGCCATGCGGGCTCTCGCAGCTCATCAGCCTCAAGTACGGGACCATCCCCATCGTCCGCGCCACCGGCGGTCTCTCCGATACGATCGACGATCATACCGCCGACCCCGACGAAGGGAACGGGTTCGTGTTCGAGGACTATTCCGGATCCGCGCTGATCGGCGCGTTCAAGCGTGCGCTGGCGGTCTATGCCGAACCAGAGAAATGGACGGAATTGATGGAGCGCGGCATGGCGCAGGATTTTTCATGGAAGAATTCGGCGCGGCACTATGTCGATATCTATCGTCATGCGCTCGCGCACCCGCGCACGCTGGAATGATCGCATCGCATCTCATATCATCTCATCGCATCTCGATCGGGCGAGCCGTCACGCCGTAGCGTGCATTGGTCCAATGGTCCCAGGTCCCGGGTCCCGCTGACGCGGCTTCCCTCCAAAGCACGCGCCGTGGCTCAGTCAAATTAAAAAAGCATCTCATCCGCACGGGACGCAGTATGGGACGACGGGGACGGTTGCCGTTACCCGTAGCGTTCCAGTTGATCGTGAAGGAAAGGATCCAGCCTCTCGAT
>CAZSUE010000539.1:0-4050 GCA_964609045.1 uncultured archaeon
GGCAAAGACGCGCGGTATGGGCGCTATGCACATGCGCGGCGCCGGGACCGATCACGATCGCGATATAATCTGCAATCCAACCATCGGTAGTAGGTACGAACCATGTTTCAACTTCCCACCGTCCTCAAAGCGCAAGAGTTGCTCGATAACGCGTTCCGTCGCGCCTCGAAATGTACATCCACCGGCCGCGACCGCGAGACGAGACATCGCCGGCGCGCCCAAAGCAAGATCGATAGTGTCGCGGGTACGATCGGGAGCAAACTGCAACAGTATGTCGATCGATTCCCGAGCTTCGATCAGCTCCCCATCTTCCATTACGAGCTGGTCGATGCCACCGTCGGGGTCGACCAGTTACGGAAGAACCTCGGCGCGCTGGATTGGTGTCGGAAGCAGATCAGGAGGCTCGCCGGCGAGGCGCATCGGAATGTGCGTGGCGCGCCCGATGTGGCCACTATCGGCAAACGCGTCTCTGGCTATTACGGACGGGTCAGTTCCGTGGTGCACCAGATCGGTGACGCGCTGGAGTTCCTCAATGTGGCGAGGGATACATTGCGACGGCTGCCGAGCATCGATCCCGAGGTGCCCACCGTGGTCATCGCCGGATACCCGAATGTGGGTAAATCCTACCTCGTGCGCGAAATTTCCAGCGCGAAGCCCGAGATCGCGAGCTACCCGTTTACGACGAAAGGGATCCAGGTTGGCCATTTCGACGCACACGGACGACGGTACCAGGTGATCGACACGCCGGGTCTCCTCGACCGGCCGCTGGAAGAGCGCAACGAGATCGAGCGCCAAGCGATCCTCGCCCTGCGACATCTTGCGACCCTGATCGTCGTCGTGCTCGACCCCAGCGAATATTGTGGGTATAAGCTCGGTGCGCAGACCAACCTCCTCGCCGACCTCGAGGAGGCGTTCGATGTCCCGCTCATCGTCATCGAGAACAAGGCCGACCTGAAGACCACCGACGAGGTGCGGCACAAGGTCTCGGCGGTAACGGGCGAGGGGCTCGACGCGCTGATGGAGGATATCCTCGCGGCGCTCGGATCGTCGACGAAAACGAGTAAATACGGGCGTATCGGCGAAGAGATCCCATCATGGTACAATGAATGACGGCGCGCTGAACGAACGACGCGACACTCCACTCTCCACGCTCCACTCTCCACTCTCCACGCTCCACGCTCCACGCTCCACGCTCCACGCTCCACGCTCCACGCTCCACTCTCCACGCTCCACGCTCCACTCTCCACGCTCCACTCTCCACGCTCCACGCTCCACTCTCCACTCTCCACTCTCCACGCTCCACTCTCCACGCTCCACGCTCCACGCTCCACGCTCCACGCTCCAGCCACATTCTCCCGCGCCGCGCGTGCGTTTCTACCGCTGTTTCGTCGTCCTGTTCCGGTTCTGATACGACCGGCGGCGGCTCCCGTTTCGTCCCGTTTCGTCCCGTTTCGGAACCTTTTTATAACTCTTCCATCCTCAGACGGTAGGCAGCGCGCGTACCAGAACGGTATGTGAGCGTTTTCCGGTGTTTATCATGCCCGAGATTGGCGATTGGTACGAATGTCCGGTCTGCGGGACGATCATCCAGATCGTGACCCCCAGCGACGCGGTACCGTTCTGTTGCAGTACAGAGATGGAGCTGATGTCGGATACGGCGAGCAATTCGTTCACCACGGACAAGAATGTATGCGGTGCGGTGGTGAAATGTGAGAAATGCGGTCTCGAGGCGTTGGTGCACCAGGACGGTGGCGGACTCCTCGAGTGCTGCCTCGAAGAGATGAGCGTGCTCCTCGATACCGGTGACCGCGAATCGGGTAATATCTACCGTTGTCCGAACTGTGGACAGGTGCTAAAGATCGAGGAACCGGGCTGTGGGCCGCTCACCTGCTGCGACAATGAGATTTGTGCACTGGATGTAGATAAGGTCGAGTCCATAGAGGATAAGATCGCGATCACCATGGAGAGCTACGATACGGTGCCCTATAATGAACGGCGGTTATTCTGTAAAGAATGCGGTCGTGTGCTCACCGTGCTCAAGGCGGGGAAAGGGACACTGGAATGTCACGGCGAACCCATGGGGTCAACGCTACGCTACGGGTTCTATTTCCAAGTCGGGGGTTGAGTTCCTCACCTATCGAGGGCGACCGTCGATCGCAGTTGATATGTAGGGGCGAAACGACGGATTTCTCTCATGACAATTATGAGGGTCAAATATGACGATAGAATACACAACGATCGAAGGGGAACAAAACGAGAGGCATGTACGCTTATTTGCGCTGAGCACCTGTGGCTGGTGCCGGAAAACGAAACGCTTCCTCGAGAACAACGATGTCGCATTCGAATATGTCTATGTGGATCAATTGTCCGGTGCGGACCGTCAGGAAGCGCGGGACGCAGTCCGGGAATATAATCCGCGCTGCTCGTATCCCACGGTCGTCATTGACGGCGAGGCGGTGGTCGGGTTCAACGAGAAGAAGCTTTGCGAGTACCTCGACCTCGACTGATTTGCTATTTGCTATCCGCGCACGTCCTTTTCACTCCAGCGCCATTTCGATAGCACTACTACGAGTCTAGGTTCAGATCCAACACGCTCGCGGTTCTGCTATTTGGATTTTGCGCAAGCTCTAAATAGCTATAGTACTAGAACCTCACGCTGGCGCTACCAGTATTATAGTATTGTCCGATCCTACTATCGCCTAGTCATATTATCATATGATCGCGAACCGCTTCGCCACCGCATAGATCGCCACACATTCCGGCATCGACTGTGGTGCTTCATCCGGCTCGTACGAATAGCGCTCGTCACAGAGCGTGATGGCGAACGGTTTGACCACGCGCACCTTCATCGGGCGCTGGGAGAAGACCACCGCCTCCAGGAGCGGTTCGAAAGTATCCATCTCCTCGAACGGGACCGGTGTGACGCAAAAGCCGGTCTTGCCGTGAAGCGAGCCCGGCACACGGATGAGGCGTTTGATATCGGCGGTGACCGGCTCGTCGGTCTCGCCCTCGACGAGGACGCGCATTTCGTCTGTGGCCTTGGTGACGAACGCGTTGAGGAGCCGATCGTCCTCGGTGAGATAATCGAGGCGACCGGTCTCGCGGAACTTCTCCACCTGCCGCTTTTCTCCCGACCCCGCATAGAGCGACTGATAGAGCTTCTTCGCACCCTTCTTGCCGATGCCTTTGTACTGCGTCATCGACTTGATCGCGCGTTCTTCGGGAAGCGTCTCCCACTCCTCGAGCTGCATTTCGAGCCCGCGGCGTATCCGCGCGCGCCAGCCGGGCGCGGTGGGCGGTGGGAGCGGGTCGTAGGCGTACTTCAGCTTGGTCCATTTTCCCACCCGCTCCTTTTTGATCGCGCTCCGACGGAGGTTGATATTGATATCGAAGCCGGTGCCGGTGATGTAATCGACGATCTCGCGCCGGTCGTGCGCGGAGAGGTCGTAGATCTTCGGATCGTGCACATGGACATGGTACCCGCGCCCACCGCTGAAGTAGAGCTCCATCTGGTCGGTGGTGAACCCGAAATCGCTGCGCAGGAAATCGTCGACGAGGTTGATCACCTGGTCGCGCACCAGTTCGAGCATTTTCTCGAAGGTCAACCCGTCGGCACCGGCGAGATGGTCTGCGTCGAGATCGAAGATGAGGTCCGCGCCTCGCCAGCCCTTCTCCGGCATGGTCGGCGCGCTGGGGCGCTCGTAATACGCGGTGGAATAATACGCGTGCGCCGGCGGCCGGCGGAGGAAGAAATCGCGCACCTCGTCTTGGGTACGAAAACCGAGATGGCGTTGCATGAAACCGCCGCTAAAGAAGATGAAACCCCATTCGCGGCTGGTAAACCGCTGCGGGTAGCTCACCGGGTTGCGGCGGTAGTAGCTGCGGAAATGCTGCTGGAGGAATGCAAGCGACGGGTCCATCATAGCGACAATATCATCGGTGGATTAAGGTTTATGCCCCGTCTGAGATACTGAACGGTGCGTGGCGCGGCGTCTAGTGTTGGGTCAACGCTATAATGTCGGGATAACCCCGCACACCCCACCCCGTTTC
>CAZSUE010000540.1:0-4043 GCA_964609045.1 uncultured archaeon
TCCTCCGTGTGAACGGCTTTGGCAACTCCATGACCGGCCCCTATCGGTTCGGAGACGACCCGGTCTTACAACGCTACATCCAGCTGATGTACGAGCACGAGGTCGGGGGCCGGAGACTCGATCTAGTTCGAGATGAGGAAATGGAGCGGCTTGGGACCCAGCTGCAAGATCTCAAGCGAATGCTCGGCTATCTCCTCGAATCGCATATCAAATATCTCATGCTTCTCTGGGATGGGCGTGAGATGGTCAAGGGTTTTAGATCTGGGGAGGCCATAGAGCTACCCATATTCACGAATGTCTACGATACGATGGTGAAGGCTGTCGCCGACCGCGCCTATCAGATCGATGTGTACGCATCATCACTCTCAAACGGCCGAACCGTCGCATGGGCGGTCGAGTGCCGCTATCGGAACCGAAAGGCCGCGCGCAAGGATGTCGAGAAGTTCGCCGCAGCATTGGACGCACTTGGAACGGAGCGCGACCTCGCCGCGGTCCAGGGCTGGTTCGTCAGCGTCGAGGGGTTCACCGCTGACGCGCTCGAAGCGCTCGAAGCGCATGGGATCTATTATTCAGGGAAGGTGGAGCTGAACGCGCTCCTCGACGCGTTCGGGCTGCGGGCGATTTCGGTGTGAATTTGAGGATCAAATAACCTGTCCGTGGGATATGAAGGCTGCGTATGAAGCGACCGCAGCCATATTATTATATAAGCGCCGCACGTTAATCATTCCTATGCCCCCGCGTGTAGCGCCAGAGGTCGATATCCCGTCGATCCCCGAGCAACCGCTCGCGTTCACATGCCCAACGACCGAGTTCGTTGATCGCGAGCTGATCCTGGACGATCTGTATCGATTAACGCAAATGGGGCTCAAGCCGTTTAATTCGAACTACGCGCTCATCGGCCCGCGGCGGATCGGGAAGACCGCGATCATCGAGCGGCTCTATAACTGGCTCTGGTCGCATCAGCGCGAGGTGATCCCGCTCTATTTCTCATTGCGAACGTACGCTGGTAAACCGGCCTTGGACACCCTTACACGGATGGGGATGGAATTCGTAAATCAGTATCTCAGTTTCAAGAGCGGGATGGATGATGCCCAGCTCAGGCGCCCGTCGCTCGAAGAAGCGCTCGAACAGGCACGAGCCGATAAAGATGCGGGATTAGAAAAAGCCCTGATCCGATACATGACCGCGATCGAGGTCGACAGTGAGGTAGAGATCCTCGAAAAGCTCGCCGACCTGCCACGGACGATCGCGGATACGAATCGATGTGCCATTGCGGTTTTCATCGACGAATTTCAGGTCATCATGCAGATGCTCGACCGTGACAAGGAAATAACGGACCTTCGCGCAACATTCAAGGACGCGGTCGAAAGCCCGCGTTGTAACTTTTTCGTCACCGGCAGTGCGGTCACGATCATGCGTGAGCAAATCCTCGGCCAGGGCCCGCTCTTCGGGCGGTTCATGCGCATGTCGATCCCACCGCTCGAACAGTACTGGGGCCTGGAATTGGTCCGGAAGCTCGCTGCGGTCCTCGAGTTCGAGATGAACGAGGAACTCGGAGCGTATCTCGTCGAGTACACGAACGCGCACGCGTACTACATCCACTGTTTCATGGCGCACCTCTCCCGTGTCATGGTAAACGCGGGGAAGACGAGTGCAACCCGCGACCTCCTCTCGTCCGCGATCAGCGCGGAGGAGACCGAGGGCGAACTGAGCAATTTCTTCGATCAGCTCCTCTGGGGGTTCACACAGCAGTATAAACCGATCGCATGGCCGGTGCTCGGGTTCATCGCCGAGCATGACGCAGATACACCGATCGATCATGGAGCCCTCTACCAGTTCCTCACCGGTCTGAAAGACGACTACCCATGGCTTGCGAAGTACGCCGAACTGGAGACCGCGATCGAGATGCTCAAGGACCTCACTGAGGCGGACATTCTCCAAACGAACGGGTTCGGGAGCAGTGTGACCGGCCCGTACCGGTTTGGATCCGATCCAGTCCTGAAACGATACATCCGGCTCATGTACGAGCGGGAGGTGAAGGGGAAAAGTCTACGGGCAGTTCGAAGTGCAGAACGGTCACGTCATGAACAACGATTGACTGCGCTCAAACGCATGCTCGGGTACCTCCTCGAATCTCACGTCAAATATTGCATGGTCCTATGGGATGACCGCAAGGTTGACGGGACGGTCTTTGGAGCACCAGAACCGGTCCCACTCGCGACGAATGAGGAAGTCTACGATACTCTGGTCAAGACCGCTGGCGAGCGCGCCTATCAGCTCGATGTCGTTGCGTTCCCGCGCAAGCTCGAGAACGCGGTCTGGGCGGTGGAGTGCCGCTATCGGAACCGGAAGGCCGCGCGCAAGGATATCGAGAAGTTCGCAGCGGCGCTGGACGCGTTGAAGGCGGAGCGCGACCTCGCCGCCGTCCAGGGCTGGTTCGTCAGCGTCGAGGGGTTCACCGCTGACGCGCTCGATGCGCTCGAAGCGCATGGGATCTATTATTCCGGAAAAGATGAGTTGAACATGCTCCTCGAGGCGTTCGGGCTGCGGAGGGTCGCTACATAAGTGCACCCATGATCGTTGTTGATCCATCCATGATCCATGAGGCTCAGTTTCAGGCTTCTGAGCCGAGCTGACACCATTCGATTGCGTGCGTATGTCGAGCCGGATCGTCCCCTCCGATTCCTACACCCGCCATTTGTCCGCACCCTCGACGCGCGCCGCGCCCGACCATTGCGTTACATAACGACTGCGCGATGATAGGGTTGATGCCGATTGCCAACCCGCTCGTCGATATTTCCGCCATACCCGAGCGACCGCTGGCGTTCACTTGCCCCGCAACGATATTTGTCGATCGTCAGTGTATCATCGACGACCTCTATCGCCTCGCCATGCTGACGAGGAAACGCACCACTCAGAACATGGCGTTGATCGGCCCGCGAAGGATCGGCAAGAGTTCGATCATCGAGCGGCCCTATAACCACATGTGGAATGGTAGAGTAGAACGAACCGAATTCGTTCGTCGTTCCAGTGCTACCCGCGATCAAATGCGCGCAGCCAAGTGGATCTGAGGAGGAAGCTGTACTTCCGACTTCCGTGAAGAATGGGGCGAATCTCTACGACCTCACCGAACACTATGTAAAAAACAAGATAGTGGTCGATAAGTAGCTTCCTGTAGCCCAAGCATCGGAGTCGATCATCTTTGGGAACGGGGCCAAGGTACAAAAATGGTGCCAGTCGAGAAATCGTTTCATCGACCTTTTCGATAAATTTCATTGCAGCATTGGGATTATCAGCGCGGATGTATTCGAAAATATCGATGAGGTCCGCCTGCGCGACCGGGAGGTATTCGATCCGATACTCATCGGTCGTTCAATCGATCTCTCAATTGTTCCATCATTGCGTCGTGAGGAATGCGCTGCATGTTTTCCTGATGCTGCTGCTGGGCAACACCCAATTTTTGATAGAGGTCAAGAAGCGCTTCATACTTCTCAAAGAGGGCTTGGCTCATGACAATGAGGTCGCCCTTCCCATTCTTGGTGATAAAAACCGGCTCGCTCTCGGCATGGCAAAGTGTGGAAATATCAGCGAACTTATTCCTCAGATATGAGATCGGTCGAATGATTGGCATTGCATCGCCTCCGATATCATTCACGTGATATTATTTGATCGATATTGTGCTATTTATTCGTTCGCATCAGGAAGAGGGGAACGGGGGAACATCAAAGCGGTTTCGATTGGCTCAAAGCGCTCATACGGCCATTTCACGCGGAAAACCGCGGAGGGGGGAACGCGGAGCACCGGACTAACCGCTACGCGGCTAGTCTGTGCCAGGGAGCACACCTGCTCCCGTAACTAGATCAAAACTGCGTTTTGCTCTGTACGATGAAGAGGTATCTTCATCTGTACGGAACAATCTATGATCGATCCAGTGCCAGCGAGCGTTGCTCGCTTGGGGCCGCAGAGCCCCCACCCCAATTTTGGAATCGCTGCCAGTTTCAGCTCGATGCTTTGGCCAGGCAATGACGCAGGGTTTTTTCACG
>CAZSUE010000541.1:0-4035 GCA_964609045.1 uncultured archaeon
GTGGACCAACGAAGGCGCCATCGACGGGCTCCCGCTGCGCGTGCCCATGACCGATATCGTCACCATCGGCGCGGGCGGCGGTAGCATTGCATGGGCAGACGATGGAGGCGCGCTTCGCGTGGGGCCGCAGTCCGCAGGTGCCGACCCCGGCCCTGTATGCTACGGTGGCGGCGGCACCGCGGTCACCCTTTGTGATAGCGATTTCCTCTGTGGCTATCTCGACGCATGCTATTTCAACGAGCAGATCGCATTGGACGACCTCGGCGCGCGTGATGCCATGGCAGCATTGGGGGCGCGCCTCGAGCTCGAGTACGACCAGCTCCTTCTTGGCATCGGCCGCGTCGCGCGGTCGAATATGATCCGGGCGCTACGCGCCGTCAGTATCGAACGCGGCTTCGACCCGCGCGATTTTTCGATCGTCACGTACGGTGGCGCAGGGCCGATCCATGCCGCGTTCATCGCGCGCGAGCTCTCCATCCCACGCGTGATCGTGCCGCCGTTCCCCGGCGTCCTCAGCGCGTACGGGTTGATGATCGCCGATGCCACCGTCGACGCGGCGCGGTCATGCCTCCTCGGGCTCCACGGCGACCCCGCCGTAGCCGTGGTCGTCCGCCAGCTTGTCGAAATCATCCACGAACTCGTCGCCGAACTCGGGGCCGAGGCCCGGCGGTGCTTTCCCGATGGTGATGAGAGGGGACTCGACCCCTCGTTCGATCTACGATATCGTGGCCAGAGCTATGAGATCAATATCCCTGTGAAGTATCGGCACATCGAGCAGATCGCAGAAGCGATTGATGGCTCCGTCGCCGATGCCGACAAGGACGAGGACGCATCATCCCAGTTTATCCACCGCATCATCGCGCGCTTCAACCGTGCGCATCGGAAGCGATACGGGCACGCCAGCCCGGAGGAACCGGTGGAGCTCGTGACCGTGCGGGTACGATTACGCTTGCCGCGACCCGAACCGCCGGGCGCAACAATCCCCAAGAACGGAACCCCGGAACCGGTGGATACGCGAACGGTGCTCTATCCCGAGGATGGGGCCAGATACGAGACTGCGGTCTATCTCCGCCCCGATCTGCCCGCAGGGTTTGCGCGAAAAGGCCCCCTCATCGTTCACGAGGATACGGCGACCACGGTCGTACCGCCATCCATGGATATTGCGGTCCACACCTCCGGCGCACTGATCATCGAACAACCAAACAACCAATTTGCTAGAGGGACCGACAAAGAGATCGACTCGAGCACCTCTCGAGCGGAACGACGAGGATGAGGATGACCACGACCATCGACAGCATCACACTGGAAATACTCAAGAACGCCTATGGGTCCGTGCCCACGGAGATGGGGCTGGTGCTGAAGCGGACGGCGTATTCGCCCAATATCAAGGAGCGAATGGATGCGAGCTGTGCGTTGTTCGATCCACGGGGGCGCATGGTTGCGCAGGCCGAGCATATCCCCGTCCACCTCGGGGCGATGCCGGCGACCATGCGCGCGGTACTTGACGCCATCCACGCGGGCGACATCGACCCGCGCGAGGGCGACCAATATATCGTGAACGACCCGTTCAGCGGCGGCTCGCACCTCCCCGATATCACCATGGTCAAACCAGTGTTCCTGACCGATCGGAGGAACGCACCATTGCTCGGGTATGTGGTGACGCGGGCGCATCACGCCGATGTCGGCGGGACCACCCCCGGGTCCATGCCCGCACTGAGCACCGACATCTTTCAAGAGGGGTTGCGGATACCGCTATGTAAGCTCGTGGAGGCGGGGCGCGAGAACCGCGACCTCCTCGCGATGATCTGTGCCAATACGCGCACGCCGGAGGAACGTCGCGGTGATCTGCGCGCACAGATCGCGGCCAATACCTGCGGTGAGCGACGATTGCGCGAGATCGTGGAGAAATACGGCGAAGCGATCCATTTTGCGTTCATCGACCGCATCATCCGCTATAGCGAGGAGAGGATGCGCAAGGCACTGGAGCGTATCCCCGCCGGGCGCTATCCTGCGGTGGATCGGCTCGACGGCGATGGCACCACCGACCGCCCGGTGCGCATCGAGGTGGCCATCACGGTGACGCATACCAACCGGAGCGACGGTACCATGATCCAGTTCGATCTCTCCAACAGCGCGGCGCAGGTCGGCGGCAATGTGAACGCACCGTTGGCGGTGACGGTCTCGGCGGTCTATTTCGCGCTGCGCGCGGTCACGGACCCGACGATACCACCGAACGCGGGGTGCTACGCGCCGGTGGAGGTCGTCGCTACGCCGGGGTCGGTGCTCAACCCCTATCCGGGCGCGGCGGTCTCGGCGGGGAATGTGGAAACGAGCCAGCGCATCGTGGATGTGGTGCTCCTCGCGCTCGCCGATGCGCTCCCCAAAGTGGTCCCCGCCCAAAGCCAAGGCACGATGAACAATATCACCATCGGCCGCTCGAAACAGCCCCAGTTCACCTATTACGAGACGGTTGGCGGCGGACAAGGCGCGCTTCCAGACCGCGACGGTACCAGCGGCATCCACGTCCATATGACGAACACGGCCAATACGCCCATCGAAAGCCTCGAATCGACCTATCCATTACGGGTCAGGGAATATTCGCTCATCTCCGGTTCCGGCGGCAAGGGTCGCTATCACGGCGGTGACGGGATCCGTCGCAGCATCGAGGTCCTCTGTGAGGACGCCGTCCTCTCCATCCAGTCCGATCGTCGCCGGTTCGCGCCCAAAGGGTTAGCCGGCGGTGAGGACGGCCGCTGCGGGCACAACTACCTCATCAGGGACAAAACGAGAAGCGATCTTGCGCCAAAAACGACGCAGTCCCTGCGTAAGCACGATATCATCGTCATGGAAACGCCCGGTGGCGGTGGGTATGGCGCGCGGGAGGATGCGCATGAAGAGGACGAGGGAGGGTCGCGCGGCAACCGGCGGCAGACGCAAAGAAGAGAACGAAAAAGAGGAGAGGAGAGGAGAGAAGCGAAGCGCGAAGCGAGTAACTATAAATAGTCTTACTTCGTGATGAAGCACGCAGCAACGCTCCTTTCCTCAGTATCGTACTGGAGCGATCGTTCTGAAGGCGGAGCGGCGAGCGTGGCATTCTATGAAGACACCCTGTGAGATCGTTATCTGGCATATCCTTCCTGCGATCCGTCGTGAATTGGCATCGAACCTCGTCTGTGAACTGGGGTTGAGCCAGCGACACGCGGCGCGATTACTCGGGATGACCGATGCCGCCGTTTCGCAATACCTCTCCGGGAAACGCGCCAAGCTCTCCATTAACGACGAGGAGGTCCAAGCGGAGATCGCCGCCATCGCCCAGCGCATCGTGGACGGTGAGCCGCTAACCACCAAGGAGCTGTGCCAGGTGTGTACGAAGCTGCGAAAAAAGCCAGAGATCATCGAACGGCTCGGCCTCTTCCACTGTGCCTATGACGATGAATTGGAAGAGGGAGACGAGGGTCGGTGAACGATTGGGTTATGGGTTTCTTACCCTTTCCCGTTTCTCGGCAACGCATTTACATAAGCCTATATGTATGCGCATATACGGACACATGCACACGCACATATACATGGCGCTCTGTATTCCCGACTTCAATCTTCTTTTATCACTTTCGATCCGATCAGTACCGAACTCTCGATGTGCGAGCCAGCGCGCGCGTCCGTCCCGACCTGGCGCAGCAGATCGTGCGCGCTGATGCAGATATAGAGGTGCTGGAGAGGCCGCGCGCCGTTCCCGACTTGGCTCAGCAGAGCGTGCGCGCTGACGCAGGTATAGAGATGCTGGAGAGGCCTCGCGCGCCGTTCCCAATATGGCTCAGCAGAGCGTGCGCGCTGATGCAAGTCTAGAGGCGCTGGCCAGGCCGCGCGCGCTTCCCGACCTGGCTCAGCAGATCGTGCGCGCTGACGCAAGTCTAGGGTGCTGGCCAGCCCGTTCGTCGTTCCCGACCTGGCTCAGCAGCAGATCGTGCGGGCTGACGCAGGTCTAGAAGCACTGGCCAGGCCGCGCGCGCCGTTCCCGCCTTGGGTCAGCAGAGTGTG
>CAZSUE010000542.1:0-672 GCA_964609045.1 uncultured archaeon
AACATCACCTTCGACGCCACTGTCACCGACCCGTTCGGCGGCTACGACGTCCAATGGGCCGCGCTATCCATCACCGCGCCCAACGGCACACCGATTTTCGAAAACGAGACCATGGTGCGCACCGCGGGCTTCTATAACTCGTATCGGACAAATTTCGCCTACGATTGGAACTATTCCAACGCACCCCTCGGCACCTATACCTATACGGTCTGGGCACTGGATAATACTGGTGCGCTCCATAACGGCTCCGACCCGTTCTACGGGGGCCACCTCGCATCGCGAAGCGCGAACGTCACCATCACCCGCGAGGCGTATCATTGGATCAATATCCAGGTGAACGATAGTAACGACCGCCCACTGGAGGGTGCCGTCGTCACATGGTCGGCCGCCGGTCGATCGGGCGCGGCGCCGACCAACGCCACGGGCGCAGTGAACCTCACCGTGCTGCGTGGAACCGTCTCTCTCACGGTCACATGGGAGGCGGTCACCGTCTATCAAACAGACCTCTTCGTCGACGAGAATATCACGCTCGCAACGCCCGAACGGTTCATGGCCGATGTCCACGACCCGCACTGGCAAATCGTCGACAGCGATCACGCGCCGGTGGAGAACGCACGGGTCTTCCTTACCCACCCGAACGGCTCCACCTCATCCACACCCTACCTCACCAAT
>CAZSUE010000542.1:682-4029 GCA_964609045.1 uncultured archaeon
AATGAGACCGGTGGGTTCAACCTCACCCGTGCGGCCGGCGGGTCGTGGGGCGTCGTCGTACGCTGGAGCGATACCGAAGTGGCCGACACCGTTGTCGAAATCGTCGATGACGGCCCCTATCAGATCGACACGCAGATATATCGCCTCACGGTGCGCTGCACCGACGCACGCGACGCACCGCTTCTCGGTGCCCAGGTCGTCGTTGCAACCAACGATAGCGGGCTCGTATTCGATGCGGGGATGACCAATACCTCCGGCACCGTGATGTTCCAGCTCCCCAGTGAGCGTTACGATATCTCGGTCTACTGGCAATCGAACCCGGTCAATACGACGCGCGCCTACGATCTTACCACCAGCGACGAACTCACGCTTGCATGTGCGGTCTACTCGCTCAATATTACCGTCGTGGATCGGCAGGAAATTCCGGTGGAGAGCGCGTATATCGTCCTCCATTCCGCCGCCGGCGGCCTCCTCGACAGCGGTTTCACCACCGCGGACGGAACGATCACGAGCCGCCTCCCCAGCGGCACGCTCGGGTTGGAAGTGACATGGCGCGATGTCGTCGTCAATCGGACCGATGCGTTCTCCGTCGAAGGGAACGAGGCGCTCACCGTCGAAGCGAATATCGACACCGTCACATTGACACTCCTCGATCGCATGGGCCAGTCGCTCCCCCACGCACAGGTGACGGTGACGACGACAGAGACGGGAACGCTCCTCTTTTCCGGCCGTTCCAACGCCGCCGGTGCCATCACTTTCCGTACCCCCTTCACGCAGCTGAGCGTCGTGGCGCGATGGGCCGATGTCACCGTGCTCGATACGACCGTCGACATCGACCAGAGCGCCATCGCCCTCGACCAAATATGTGAGGTCTATCATCTGAACCTCACCGCGCTGGACGGGCATGGAGCACCACTCTCCGACGCCACCGTCACGGTGGTTTCGAACAGCACCGGTATCGCGACCTCTTTGCAAACCAACGCCACCGGTACAGCTATCGCCCGGCTACCGGCGGGGGAGTATGCGCTCACGGTCGACTGGGCCACCGGTCTCGTCGGTGCTACCGCACCCCTCCAGCTCGACGCGAACACCGACCACACCGTGGTGTGCTCCGTGGTCTATCTCGACCTCGACATCGTCGACGATCACGGTGCAGCGGTGGACAATGTCACCATTGAGATTTCGACCCCCGGGAACGCGCCGGAGTGGTCCACGGAGGCAACCATCGCCGCCGCCGGCACGGGTACGAGTATACGCCTCCCCCGCGGCTCATACCGCCTGACGGCGACCTGGCGCGGGCATATCGTCAATATCACCCACATCGATCTCGTCGGAGATCTGGATCTGACGCTCAATGCGTCGATCTATCACCCGACGCTCCGCCTCGTCGACGATGACGGCATCCCGCTGGATAACGCGTACCTCACGCTCCGCTCGTCGGAAACGAACACCACGGTGTTCAGCGGTGTCACCGATACGCAAGGTACCGTCGCACTTCGGCTGCCCGCCGCGGTCTACGCCCTCACCACCACATGGCGCAATGTGCCTGTCCTCACCACCTCGCTCGAACTCAACGCCAGCGGTGTCCAGACCATCGAGACAGCGGTCTATACGCTCACCCTCGACCTCGTCGACGATACCGGTGCCGCGCTCCCAGACGCATCCATCGATATACAATGGAACGAGACCGGCCAACCGCTCGCCAGTGCGGTCTCCGACGATGACGGGACGGTCGCGATGCGATTGCCGGGCACACTCCTCGATTTCGTTATCGTCTGGGACCAGACGGTCGTGCACCGCACCGACGCCATGCTCCACAACGCCACGCGCACCCTCACCATCGATACCGCTGTCTATCAGGTCCAGCTCGCGCTCGCCGACATGAACGACGCCGCTGTGGCCGATGCTGCCCTGACGCTCGAAGCGGTGCGCGATAGCGATATACTGACCGTTGTGCGCCAAGCACGTACAGATGCCGGCGGCATTTTCACCACCCGACTTGCCGCTGGCGCCTATCGCGCGAGCGCGAGCTGGCGCGGCGTAACCGTTCTTGCGGCCGCACCTCTCGTAGTCGACGCGTCGGGAACCTACCCGATATCCGTCGCGGTCTACGACACCAGTTACGAGTTCGTCGACGACGATGGCGTGCCCCTCGCAGGGGCCGAAGCGGCGGTCTACCACCACGACACCCTCCTCGCATTCGTTCGCGCCAGTGATGGTACAGCCTCCATCCGGCTGCCGGGAACGGCGCTCGATAATACGAGCTACCACCTCTCGGTGACATGGATGGGGGTCTCGGTATGCGAACGCGCGTTGGCGGTTGTGACCATGGAGCCACAGACCATCGAATGTCGGGTCTATATCCTTACGCTGACCGTCCTCGACGACCGTGCCGCCCCGCTCGCCGATGCAACGGTGACCGCCACACTGGAACAGACCGGTCGCGTGCTCATCATGGACCAGTCCGACATTACCGGCGTGGTAGCGCTTCGGCTCCCCGGTGCGCGCTACGATATCGAAGTGGAGCGGAACGAACTGCTGGTCCATTTCACGGGCGGGTACGATCTTTCCGCAAATGACGCCCTGGACCTCGTTTCGGAGGTCTACCAGGTCGCGCTCGGCGTCACCGACCCGGCCAATCGTACGATCGCTGATGCAGCATGCCTCTTTGCGCGCGGCGGTGCGGTCTATCGCACACCGCCGACCAACGAAACCGGTGAGACCCCCATCCTTCTTGCGAAGGGCGAGTATCGCCTCAAGATCAGCTGGGACGGGTTCCTCGTGGTGAACGAGACCGTCCAGATCGACCGTTCCGGTGCGTATCCCATCGTTGCACCCGTCTTTTTCGTCAATCTCCTACTCGTCGATGCCGACGACCGTCCGCTTGCCCGTGCACACCTCGAACTGATCACCGATCACCCTGATACCGAGTCTGCCCGTCAACGAACGGTCGCTGTCGCTGTGACCAACGAGACCGCTGCGTTCAACGCGCGACTCGCCGGTGCGAACTATACCCTCGTGGTTCGCTGGGGCGGGTGCGAGGTCTATCGTTCCAGCATCGCGCTCGTTGACGATATCGATGCCACCATCGACTGTGCGGTCTACGACCTCACCATCGAGGCGGTGGATGCATCCGGTGAGCCGGTGGACGATTCACAGATCGATGTGGTGCGTCGACCGCAGGCAGTGCCGGTGGCGGCGTTCGCCGGAGCGGGGATGGTCAAACTACCCGCGGCAGCGTATACGGTCTCCGTACGCTGGTCGGGTGTGGATGTTGGATGGTACGAATTCGATCTCGATTCGACGCGGACGATGACACTCGATACCAATATCTATCCGATAGAGCT